>DAOVKX010000110.1 GCA_030631505.1 Candidatus Nanohaloarchaea archaeon | reverse complement strand
ATTACAGAAAATGTGAGAGTTTCAGGAAAAGTTGACAAGGTTGTTTCTGACACAGACCTGAAGTCACTCAATGCAATGAAATATCTCTATGAGCACAATATTGACGAGAACGCAATCATGAAAATTCTGTCAATAGGTCTGCTTGGCGTCAAAGCGAGCAGAAAACTGGTCCCGACACGGTGGTCAATAACTGCGGTTGACAGCAATCTGGGGAATCTTTTTGTAAAGCAAATCAAGGATCATCCACCATTAAATGAGATTCTTTTGTTTCATGATGAATACATAGGGAACCGCTATGAAATCCTGTTCATACCGGGAACTTTTGAGTACGAGCTGATTGAAATAAAACACCCAAGAAGCGTATGGAATCCTCTGGGCAGGGAACCGTTTATATACGGGAACTATGAGCCGGTTTGGGGAAGGACAAAGTATGCAGAAGAAACAGCAGGGGCGTTTTATGCAGGCAGGTTGACTATAGCGGAAAAATTAGGGCAGATGAGAAGGCAGGGCTCTGTTTTGATTGTGAGGGAAGTGACTTCTGATTACTGGGCGCCTGTTGGGATATGGCAGATGAGGGAAACCTGCAGGTCTGCCCTTTCAGGCAAACCTGAAAAGTTTGATACCATTAATTCTGCCTTAAACAGAATTTGTTCAAGATTGCAAGTCAGGGATAAGTGGATTGGAAAAAGCAAACTGGTTAAACTGCATAAAACACAGAGGAAATTATTTGATTACCGGGTTTAACCCATCATAAAAAATATTGTGGCTATGCAGACTATTACAAAAAGAATGAAAATAACAAGGAATGCGCTACTGTCCATTTTTATCTAATAATATTTGGTTTTTGCTTTTATATTTTTATTCAGAAATTAATCTTCGCCCTCGTCGAATGCGTCATTAACTCCTTCCAGTATATCATTGCATTGTTTGCAGGTGAAGAACCCGTCAAAACCATCGTAGAACCGTCGCAAGGGCACTTTATTGATGTGGCTGCAATTTCTACAGATGATCCTGATTTTCTGCATATACTGTAATATTACATGAAATTATATATACTTTAAATACGCCACCGGTGTTTTGCATAAAGATTTATATACCCCTTTGCCTAATTTTTATGTATATTGTTTTTACGAACAAGAGAGAGGTGAAAATATGGCCAAAAGATATTTTGTATTGAGGCAGGGTGGAAAGGATGCAGAGCACGTTTTTTCAGGTAACTCGCCAAGACAGGCAGCACTTAAAGCAGCTACCAGAAATTTTACAGATATAAGAATAAGAGAGAGGGGCACAAAAAAAATTCATATATATTCCGGAAGCAGGAATAAAGTTGATGCTCCAGCGAACAGACCATCCTGGATGCCAGCACAAATTTACAAATCCAACGTAAAAAAGAAAGGCATTGAGAAATTAAAAAAACTTTGAAATAAACAATCTATATTCAGGACAAATTTATGTAGTCTTGTTTTTATTATTTTTTTGGCTATTCTTATTTTTTTTAATACATACAGTTAGAATTAGCTGTAGTTAAGCAAGAGAGGAAATGGAGTGAGAGTTACTCAATTTTCTGCCGGCAAGTTCACGAACAAATGTGAACGTGCTGGTTTAACCTGCGATTATAGAGAAACAATTATTCTAATAGTTTTATGGATTTATTTTTTAACTGGTTTCTTTTCCTGAGTTTTTGCAGTTGTTTTCTTTTTAGTGGTTTCTGCATGTTCAATTAAAACAGCATTTATTGTGCCGTCCTGGCCTGGCCTGGAAGTAACAATGGCGTCTCCCAGTTCTCTTTTAATTGTACTTCCTTTAGTTATTACTTTTCGTCTGACAAATTCAGGGTTTGCCTGATTTTTAATTACATCCAGAACTTTTGAAAGCGTTGATTTTCCGGTTTTCATGGTGTAAACATTTGCCTTGTCATTAGAAACCAGTCTCAGTTTAAGATTTTTACCTCTTGCCGAAATGCGTTTTAATTTCTTTTTTCCTATTGTGGTTTTGGTCTGCTCTCTGCCTATTTCGAATTTCTTTTTTTTTCTGTGCAGTTTTAATAAGCCGCCTGTTGGTTTCCTTTTTGAACGTAAATGCCATATACCCATAAAAACACCGTTAGTTTATAGAATATAAAAGGGTGCTTAAAGCTTTAAATATATTTCCACTAATATTTATACAAGCACTTGGAGGCGGTTTATGTGAATAGCAGACCTATAGATGTTCTTGATAAGGCAAAAGGAAAAAGAGTCATTTTACAGTTGAAAAACAAAGCTGAAATATCAGGCGAACTTAAAGCGTTTGATATGCACCTGAATATGTGGCTGGATGATGTGGAGATACAGCAGGGTGACAAGACAACTAAGTTCGGAAAACTTTTGGTTCGTGGAGACAACATAACGTTTATTGCTCCATCAGATTAACCATGTGATTAAAATGACGAAAGGTAAACCTTCTTTTGGCAAGCGCAATAAAATTGTCCACATAATATGCCGGCGTTGCGGTAAGCATAGTTATCACAAGACAGACCGAGTTTGCGCGGCATGCGGTTTTGGCAGGAGTTCTAGAATGAGAAGTTATTCCTGGCAGACGAAAATTAAGCTT
>DAOVKX010000070.1 GCA_030631505.1 Candidatus Nanohaloarchaea archaeon | reverse complement strand
TCACCTTTCCTTAAAGGAATTGATCGTTTTTTGAATTCGCTCCTTAATTCATTGCTTAAGCTAACTCCCAGAAATTTTCTTAAAATATGCAGCGGGGCATTATACCCATACTTTCTTTGTTTTCTGGGCTGTTTTGATTTTACCCATTTTTTTGACCATGTTGATTTCATAACAAATCCCTTATCATTAAATTATAACTCTTGCAAGTTTTCCGACTGAAGAAAATCTTTCAACAACCTCTTTTGCCACAACGCCTTTTATTTCCTTCCCTTTAGGGTCAAGATTATCATCCAACAACACAGCAGTATTCTCAGCGAATTTTATCCTGATTCCGCTGGCCCGCCGGTATTCCTTTTTTTGGCTTACAACTACTGCTTTAACTACCTGATGCATTACTTTCTGGTTTCCTTTTTTTACAGCACAGATGACAATATCACCTACACCTGCTCTGGGATTTCTTCTTTTGACACCTCTGTAGCCCTTTACAGAGATTACTTCAAGTTCTTTTGCTCCTGTATTGTCAATGCACCGGAGCTTTGAGCCAACCTGTATTCCCTTTGTGGTGTGTGTACTTATAGCTTTCATTTTGTTAACCTTTAGGTGTCAGTTTTTCAATAATTACAAACTTTTTTGTTTTGCTTAATGGCCTGCATTCAGCAATGCGGACAATATCGCCCTCCTTTGCATGAATACATCCCGGATTATGCGCAACTGTTTTGGATTTTCGCCTTTCGTACCTGTCATATTTAGGAACGGGCTTGAGGTATTTCCACTCTATCGTTGCTCCGTTTTTCATGTCTGCAGAGATTACCTTGCCTTCAAACACCCGGCCCCTGACTTTCAGATGCCCATGAAAAGGGCATCTTTCATCTTTACAATCTTCACTTGGGACGGTTTTCACAGGAATTCCAATATTCCTGAACTTTGAACAGGATTTTTTCTCTTTAACTTCACCGTCTCCTTGTTTTTTAACCATAATATCACCAATTGCTTTGTCTGCCCTCGTATCCACAGAGATTCATCTTCACCTCAAAACACTCCATTTTTTTGGCAGTTTTTTCTTTATCCTCTCCTCAGGTCTGCCATACAGCAGTTTCCCGTTAACCAAAACTTTTTCATTTTCTGGCAGTTCAATCTCAAAATTATTATCCTTTTTTATTACTTTTTTCTCTCTGTTTTTCGTTCTTATAGTCAGCGTTTTTTGCGTCTCGTCGATTATTATGCCTTCGCACCTGACATGGCCTTTTATAGTTGTCGCCTTTGCCCGCAATCCGGTTAGTTCATGTCGGACAAGGTTTTTCGGTGTTATCAGATTATCACCGCAAAGATTACCTCGTTTTTATGGCTTCTTCATTGAAACCGTGCTTAATAAGCAGTTCTTTAACTTTATTCTGGTGAGACCCCTGCAGTTTTATTACGCCATCCTTGATTGTCCCGCCGCATGCAAGGCGCGTTTTTAGTTTTTTTAATATATCCTTTAAATTGATGTTCTTCTCATCTATGCCTTCTATAACCGTCATTAATTTACCGAATCGCGCCCTCTCAGTATACACTGAAATTTCCTGTGTTTCTTTTGAAATGGCCTCGCACACACACAGGTCCTCAGGCAACCCGCATTTTTTACATACTTCCTGCATCCTGTTTTTTCATCTCCTTTTTTACGGTTAATATTCTTGCAATTGTTCTCCGGACCTCTTTTATTTTTCCCGGGCTGTCCACAACCCCTCCAATATCAATCTTACCTCTGTTCTTGGATAGTTCCAGTCTTAACTCTTCCAGTTTCTTGTTCATGTCCTTTTCGGAAGTTTCTCTTAATTCCTTTGCTCTTAAAATAGCCATATTATTCGCCTTTCTTTTGTTTGGGTTTTTTCTTGGAAACTTTTAATTTCTTTTCAGATTTTTTAACCTGTTTCTTCTCCTTGGTTTTTGCAGTTGTTTTCTTTGGTTTTTCTTCTTTTTTATCAAGCTTCTTTGCTTGTTTTTCTTTTGGAACTTCTTTCTTTTCAGTTTCAGTTGCTTTTTCATCCTCGCCTTTTTTCATTTCCTTTTCTCCGGTTTCAGCCGCAGTCTCCTGCTCTTTTTTTGTTTCAACTGCTTTAGGCGTCTTATCTTCAGTTTTTATTTCTGCCTTTTTTCCTTTCATAAGTTCTTTTTCCATTAACATAGCCCTTGGCAGTTGGGGCATTATTTTCACTTTAACGCCCAAAGTTCCCTGTTTTAGCACAGCCATAGCAAAACCTATATCAACATCCTTTTTGGCAGGGTCTCCGCATTTTTTTATGTATCCTACAAGCGATTTTTCAAATCTGCCGCGACCGCCGGACAGTTTACCGCTCACGATTATTTCAGCCCCAACTGCCCCTGCATCCATTATTTTTTTCAGGCTGCTGTCTATTAGTCTTCTGTGGCCAATGTGCCTTTCAAGTGCGGACGATATGCTTTTTGCAACAATGTTTGCATCAAGAAACGGGTTTTCTACATGTTGTATATCAAGTTGCGGGTTTTTGACTTTAAATTTATTCTGGAGGTCATCTGTTATTTTTTTGATGGTCTTGCCCGCTTTCCCGATAGCCATTCCCGGGCGCCCGACATGGATAATCAATCGCGTGCTAACCGGCGTTATTTTGATATCAGTATAACTGTAATCCGCCCTATCCAGAATCCTTTTAAGATACTCTTCAATTTCTAGATTCTGTATAGAATCCTCTATAATTTTTTTTTCAATCATTTTTTTCATCCACTACAATTGAAATATTGGTGCTCTTTGATTTTCTTCGGCCGTGAGCACTCCGCCCCCTGAAAAAACTGCGCCCTGTCTTAGCTTCAAAAGTTTTTATGACTATTTTATCTGTTTCAAGCCCCTTGCTCTCTGCATTGTTCTCCACGTTTTTAACTAGTTTCAGGATTTCTCCTGCAGCGTTAACAGGATATTTTCCTCTTACAGTATTTATTTTTATGCATGAAGCCGGAATATCCTTGAACGGAATGCGTTTTTTTAAACTGACAACACCATCCAATATGGTTTCAGCTTCCTTGACATGTTTGCCCTTCAGGACTCTGCCTATTAGTATCGAATCTTTGCGCGATATTCTCAGGTTGCTGCCGCAGGACCTCGCAGTTGTCTTTTCATCCGTCTTTAATGAGTATTTAAGTTTTGACATTTTTGTCACCAATAATCAACCTTGTTATGAACCAATAAAAATGGAAGACGCCAGTCGAACCATCTTTTCACCATCTTCTTACCAATTTAGTCAACAAAAGGCATAGAAAATCTTTGATTTTCTAATGATTTAACCAATATCATTTATTATGCTATTTCAGGTCAACAAATTTGCTTGATTTTGTTGCACCTTTACCAACACCGCTGTGTTTGGCAGGTGTTCTGGTGAGTGCAAACTCCCCCAGTCTATGGCCGAGCATTTCATCCTTAATTTCAATGGATATAAATTCTTTGCCGCTGTAGACACCGATTTTTTCTCCTATCATCTCCGGGAGAACTATCATGTCTCTTGCATGCGTTTTCACAAATTTCTTTTTCTTTCTTAACTGTTCAAGGAGTTTCTTCTCCTGAGGTGTAAAACCCCGTTTTATTTTTCTTCTTTCCCTGCTGGGAAGCAGTTCACTGAAGTCTTTTATATCCATCTTTTTTAATTCTTCAGGCGTTTTACCCCTGTAAGTAAATTCTTTAGCCATAGCCACTACCTCTTCCTTCTGCCGGTTCTTTTTGCTCCAAAGGAACCAACTTTTGCTCCTGGAGATGCGGTCTTTTTAGTTGTTTTTGATATACCCGGTTTTGCAGAACCGCCGAATTTATGGTCTACAGGATTCATTGCAACAGCAGATGTCCGGGGGTACTGCTTCCCTCTTGTACGTTTTATATGCCAGTTTATTCCTGCTTTACCAATAGGTTTACTTTTTCTGTCTCCCCCTGCAGGAACGCCTATCGTTGCTCTGCACTGAGGGTTTAATGATTTGAAAGTTTTTGAAGGCAATTTCACAACAGTTTTTTCAGCGTCATGCGATATAACTGTAGCATAATTTCCGGAAGACCTTGCAAGTTTTCCGCCGTCGCCAGGACGCACTTCTATGTTAAACACGGGCGTTCCTTCAGGTATCTTTGTTAATGGAAGCGTATTGCCCAGTTTTATAGGCGCAGAACCGCCGCATTCAACAGCACTGCCCACTTTTATGCCTTCTGGCGCAAGTATATGTTTTTTGCTTCCGTTGCCATAGGAAATACATGCTACCGGAGCATTTTTGCTTGAGTCATGTATTATGCTTGTAACGGTTCCCGTCACATTGTCCTTGCTTAGTTCACTATACTCAATCCGGGTTTTATACCTATGGCTGGGCGACCTGTGCGTTAAAGATCCCCTGCCTTTCCTTTGAGCGCCAATTCTTTTTCCCATTTTACCAACTATTTGTAATTCTTTGTTAACACAATTTTAGCAACCATTAAACTCCCGACCCCTTGCTGTTTTTATGATTGAACTTTTTAAAAACAGCAAAACCGTTCCAGAACCCCGAAATCTTTGATTTCTCAGGTCTTAAAAATGCAAAGCATTTTTAATCTACTTCAAATAAGTTCACAGTTCACTTCACATTTCCAATTGCAAGTTCTATACCAAACGAAGTTTGGTATTGATTTGATTGAACTTAGTAAGTTCAGTTTACATCATACCTAACTTGGTAGCACTATCAAGAGCTGAAAAATCAGGCATCAATTTTACATACGCCTTTTTTCTGCCTTTTGTGTCTGTATTCAGGTTAACGTTCTTAACCTTTACCTTGAACATTTCTTCCACTGATTTTTTTATCTGGGGTTTTGTCGCCTTTTTATCAACGATAAACACAATCTCATTGTTGAGTTCAATGTTGTTTATTGATTTCTCAGTTAAATGCGCGTGTTTTATAATGTTCATATTACCCCTCAGTAAAATAATTTTTCCTTTTCAAGCTTCTCAACAGCATTTTTTGTCCATACAGTTAACCTTCCTGGATGAGAGCCCGGGGCAAGCAGCATAGTGTTCAGATTTTTAACATCTACTATCTCAACACCGCTTATGTTTTTTGCAGCGTTCATTAAAGGTATTTTCCCGCAGGTAACCAACAATGGACCTTTTTTCTTTTTATGTTTTCTGCCTCTCATTGTCCCTTTCCCTGCCCTTATTGTTTTTTCCTTTACTCTTTCCAGTTCT
>DAOVKX010000107.1 GCA_030631505.1 Candidatus Nanohaloarchaea archaeon | reverse complement strand
TTTATATCTATTATATGTTGATATATCAATTTCATCGCTAATCAACAAACAACCGGAAATCCAGAGGATTTTAACCTAATCCAAAGAAGTAACCAACTGCAGGAGCGATACCTGACTCGGTGTCTGATATGCTTGATGAACTTCGAATAAGTTCACTTTTTAACCACCTAAAAATTTGCTTTGCAAATTTTGGGTCCCAAAAATACCAAAGGTATTTTTAGGAACTGCAAGTTCTATATCAAACGAAGTTTGATATTGAGTTAATTAAATTTAGTAAATTTAGTAGAACGCCTCAACCAAAACATCTTTTTCAGAAATTTTAAGCTTTATTTTATTCCCCTGCGCCAGATATTTACCAACCCTGATTTTTGTTATTTCAGAAGGCAGAATCAAACTTAAAGTTAATTTGGGCTTTTTCCTGAAGTCTAATTTAATCTTAAGATATTTACCTTTCTTTATTTTCAGGTCAAATGCATTGTCGCCGATTCTTTTGCCGATTCGTTCCATGAACTCCCACCCCTCAGGAATCCTTGGCTCAATTATCATCTCTTTTTTGGGGATATTCGGCTTTATTCCAAATAAATACTCATCTATCGCGGTTATGAACATGGCAGACGACCACGCCTGGACCGATGCCCCCAGCAGACTGCCGCTCTCAGCATCCCAGCATTCAGATATGGCACCCAACTGATGCTCTTTCATATTATCTGCTAAATTTTTCAGGTAAATTAAACCCTCATCAGTTCTGCCATATTTAAGCATTGCACAGGCAGCCCAGCCAGTAGTTAGCCCCCACACAGACCCTTTGTGATAAGACCCGGATGAGTACTCTTTATCTATATTGCTCCTTGTCCTGACACCATAAGGAGTCGCAAACTCTTTTTTTATCTTATCCAGCACCTTGAATGCTTTTTCTCTTGCAAGCTGTCCGAACAAAGCAGGAACCACAGGGTTTATCGTCACCGAACCATCTGCCCCATTGCACGAAAGATTGTCAAAAAGATAGTTCTCTTTTTCATTCCAGAAAACTGTGTTTATTTTTTTTATCAAACCCTTTGAGACTTCAGGTTTCACATCCCTCAGTGCTTTTGCCCATAAGGAATTAACCTCTATTTCTGAGTTCCCTCTCGAATAAGTATCCATCCATTGTTGCGGCTGGTTGCCGTCATGAAAGATTACACCCTCTTTGATTCTTGCATTCTTGATTATTTCCTTTACAAAACTCTTCAGTTTTCTGGAACACTTTTTATTGCCAGTGCTTTTTTCATACTGATTTAAGGCAATCAAAAATAACGGATTCGCATCAGAGCAGTTTGTATCGCAATCGCCATTCATGTGCAATACTCTTGGTATGTTTTTGCCCGCCATAGTCTGCATAATTTTCTCCGCAATATCAAATTTACCAATGTTTATAAGTGCCGGAAGCGACCAAAAGGTATCCCTTCCCCAGAACTGTGTAAACCAGGGCAGGCCCGCATATAAACCAGGACCAAAGCATGACTTATGCAGCAGGTCTCTCAGGTTTATCGCACCCCACAAAAACGCTTTATCTATACTTTTGTCAGGCGTCCTTATTTCAGAATCCTTGATAAACTCTGCATATAGGTTCTTCTTTTCAGAAAGCGCTTCCTTCCATTTGCCAAAAATAATGTCATATGCATCAAATATAGTTTCTTCTGATTGGGAACTGCAGAATATAAAAGGAATTTGTATTCTTTCCTTGCTTTTCAGTTTTATTTTCACCGAATATAACCCAGGTACAAAGCACCGGCCGGAATCTTCTTGTTCCTGTTCCTTGTATTTTTCGTTTTTTTCAAAAAATGCTTCGGCTTTTTTTGATGTCCTGCCGACACCAAAAGCAACACACCCCGATTTGTCTTTGGTTTTAACTACAACTGCTTTTCTTGCTTCGCTGAAAGTCATGCTATATGTCCTGTCATGTAGATTCTCTGACATGTTCCTGATATTCACCGCCGCCTCCAGAGAAATATCAGCGGATTTTTCAGAGTCCGTTGGATTTTTTATGTTTAATATCGAAACAACACACTTTTTTCCCTCGGGCACAAAAACAGTCTCGGAAACAATTAAGCCCTTGAACCTGAAAGTATGGATTGCCTTTTCAGGTTGCAGATTGAACCGTACGCAGTTATCCCAGCTTAACCAGACGCCATTTATTTTGTATGCGTAATAATCAAGATATTTGAGGTCTGAATCCCACAACCCACTCCATTTTGACCTGAACCCTGTATCCAGATATCTCTGGAAAAAAGAACAGGAACCACTAAGAATATATCTTTTATCCTTGAACTCATTTTGCTTTGCTTTCCGGTTCAACATAAAATAACTTATTTAAATCGCTGTATAAATAAGTTTAAACATGGAGATTTTATGAAAAGAAGAGCGGATTATTTCTTTGAGGTTTCTTTCGAAATCGCAAACAAGTATGGCGGCATTTACACAGTAATAAGCTCTAAAGTTTCTGAAATGAAAAAATATTATGGTGAAAATTACTGCGCAATAGGATTTTTCGACCCTGTCAAATCAAAAACAGAATTCGAGCCAAGAAGCCCGGGAAAATTAAGGCCTGTCTTTGATGAACTGGCCAAAGAAGGGATAATGTGCTATTACGGCGTATGGAATATTCCGGAAAAGCCAAAAACAATACTGGTTGACATTAAAAATTATCTTGGAAAAACAGATGAAATAAAAAAAGAATTATGGAACAGGTACAAAATAGATTCTCTGAATACTCCCTCTGATTTTGACGAGCCCATAGTCTGGTCTTACGCAGTTGGA
>DAOVKX010000101.1 GCA_030631505.1 Candidatus Nanohaloarchaea archaeon | reverse complement strand
GACTTCAGTTAAATCTAATGTTGTGGGGTCAGTAATGGACTTTGTTAAGGAATTTGTGAGAAAAATAAGAGTTATACAAGAGGAATTGGACAATAAACCAGAATATATTGATTTTATAAGAAAAGAATTAAGTTAAATTCTATGAAATTATTTAAGCAATATATTAAAAAATTGATTCTAATTAATAAATAGCTCTTCAATTAGTAATGTCTTTATCTCTTCTTCAACATTCTCTTTTGTATTTCCCTTTTAAGGTCGTGGAGGGCTTCTGTCAGGGTTTCAAAGCCCTGATGTGGCGTATCAAAATATGAAAAATAATGGTGGACGTTTCCGTCGCCCCAGCCCTTTGTGCAGATGTTGTGCAGGTGGTCAGAAGTCTGCAACAATCTCCAGACTCTCAATACATCTTTGTCATTTAATTTTTTTACATCTTCTTCCAGCCGCAACAATTCGTTGTAGCAAATCACCTGCATCCTGTTGCCCAGCCATGCAGATGTGTCCATTTCCAGGTCAGCCCAGGAAACGGTGTCATATTCAAATACGTCAAAAGTCCCGACAGGTTTGCACTTTGCCAGTATTTCAGAGGGTAAGCTGAACTTCAGATGTTCATAATCATTTACTTTGTGCGGGAGCGCTTTAAAAAACCAAAATATTCCTGTATCTTCCCAGTGGTGTTCGCCAATTGTTTCATAATCCATGAATAAGTTTATGCAGTCTCCTGATGCTCCAGCCAGCCATGAAGTGTATTTTTCTGCATTTAACGGCCAGTTATCCCACCCCCTTGCAGAAAATCTATAACCTACATCGTCTGTTAACCGCCTGTTTCTTAAAAGAATTTTTATTTTGGAAGCATTGTTCTCTGGAGGACTGTAAACATAGTTTGGGGACCTCCAGCCAAGCATATGGGGGACTCCTTCTGTAAATATGCCTTTAAACTTCAAGTCCTCAGCAACCTTTGCTATCTGGTTATTGTACATGAGTTCTGTGTTGACCATAACTCTTGGCTTTTGGCCAAACAGAGAGTTTATCGCTTCTCTCTGCTGTTCTACCTGTTCTGTGAATTCAGTCCTGTCAATTCCAAACAGGCTGGATAATGAGTGGTAGTATGTTTCACCGAGGAACTCAACATTTTTTTTAGGGAATGATGCAAACAAATCCAGCAGTTCAGGATGCCATTTTTCTGCCTGCTCTATCCATGTTCCTGTTATGGAGAAAGCAACTTTGAACTGCTTTTTTTCACTTTTAAGCGCGTCGACTGCATGCAGTAAAGTTCTGGTTGCAGGATAGTAGCATTTGGAAGCCACTTTGTCAAAAACTTCTTTTGTAAAACTGGAGTTAAAATATCTATTATGCAATTTCTTTTCGTTTAAATTTGGTCCATGTTTCCACAATCGGATGGGCTGATGAACTTCAAACGTAAGAGAAACTGGTGTCATGTGGGTCATATACTTATTGGTGAACTGGATTATAAAACCTTTTCTTTTAACCTTTCTGTGGTAAATTACTTTAACTATAAACCTTAATTGAATCTTATGATTATAAAACCATCAATTTCAAGGTTTGCTGATAAAGTTGAGCTATCTGTTGAAACAAGCCCTGATGTTTCGCTGGCAGTAATCTTAAAAGCGAGGACAAATCAGGAATACATTTTTCTGCCTAACAAGGGCGAAGGAATAATAAACCCGCTTTATCCAAGTTCCGGCAATGGTTTTATTAACAGAACAAATGATAACTTACATTCAATAAATTTTGATTCTAAAATTGATTTGGTCGGAGTTAAAATAGTTGCTCGGAGGGGTAATAGGATTATAGAAAAAGATTATGTTGTAGAAGGTTCAGAAATCAATCCCTCATAAACTTCCAAAAGTTTTTCCCCGGTTTTGTCCCAGGAATAAAGTTCATTAACATGCTTCTGCCCGTTTTCAGCAATTTTATTTCTTAATTTTTTGTCTTTGAGTAATTTTATGATTGAATCACCAAGTTCATCAGAGTTTCTTGGGTTTACCTTAATCAGGTGCTTTCCGTTAACAAATTTTTCAGATGCACCGACTTTTTCTGTTGTTATTACTGCCAAACCGTTTGTCATTGCTTCAAGTATAGTTATCCCGAATGGCTCGTAAACTGATGGCGCAACAAAAATATCAGCAGAGTTATAATATGACTTTAATTCTTTATCGGGAACAAATCCTGTGAAGATTATGTTTTCTTCAATTCCCAATATTCTTGAGAATTCTTTTAAGGGTTCTGATGTATGGCCTTTACCGCATAGAATAAATTTTGTGTCAGGAAGTTCATTTAAAACTTTCCTTGCAGCGTAAACTAAATACTCAACACCTTTTTGCTCAGTTAACCTTCCAACGTATAAAACACGATTCTTTCCCGCACCCTGCTCTCTTTTTGAGTTTCCTGCTTCATTTTCAAAACTTGTGCTGTTGTATATTACCTCTATTCTTCTCGGCTCTATATTGTAGTTTTTGACGATTTCGTCTTTCATAAAATTGCTGACAGTTATTATTTTGTCAGCGCGCATCAAACCAAAGGTTTCTATTTTTTCAATCCTGCTGGTATAAGAAACTTCTCTTCCGGAGCGCATATATTCGAGAGAATGCAAACTGAGAACCCACGGTTTTTTGTAAATGTTTTTTAATTCATAACCGGCCCTGATACTTAGCCAGTCGTGGGAATGAATAACATCGAACTCCAGCTTTTCGTTTTTTACATATTCAACAATTTTTTTGTTGTATTTTTCTATTGTTTCTATCAAACTGCCCATTTTTCTATTGTTTAGTTTAAGTTGTATTGGATGAATGCTGATATTCTTAATGCCGTTCCCGGGGGCGTTAAATGATGGCAGGAATAGTTCAATTTTATTTTTCATTTTAGCCAGCACTTTGACTGTTTCGTACACATGAACATCCAAACCGCCTTCTAT
>DAOVKX010000105.1 GCA_030631505.1 Candidatus Nanohaloarchaea archaeon | reverse complement strand
ATGATATAGGATTCTTTGATGAGAGGTATTTCTTTTTTTTCGAAGAGACTGATTGGGCTTACAGGATGAAGCTTGGCGGTTGGTCTATATATTTTGTACCAACGGTAAAAATATTCCATGCTCAAGGAAAGACAGTGGGAAATACTTTAAATTCAAGGATTATGTTTTATAGATCAAGGTATCTTTTTTTTAAAAAGTGGCACAAAGCCTCTTATTTACTAATTTATTTGGTTATTTTTTTTCGACTGCTAATCAATGATGGTTTGAACTTTGTGGGAGTTGTTTGCACTTTGGGTATGCAAACTGGCATGAGAAAGAAATTGTCTGTTTATTCTGGATTGATCCGTTGGCATCTTTGCGGATGTCCAGAAGATAAATAGGTGTTTCAGTTCATGTTCGTGAAAGGATATAATATATTACCAAAAAATATACGTAATATTTTGTTGATTCAACTCGGTGACATAGGGGACGTTATTCTTTCTTTTCCTTGCATCATGGCATTGCGAGAAAATTTTCCGCAAGCGAATATAATTGTTGCAGTAAAGGAAAATGCCAGTGAATTGATAGAAGACTGTCCATGGGCCACAGGCGTGGTTTCAATAAATAAAGATAAAAGAAGTTGGGCACAGGAAATAGCGTATCAAAAAGGGTTTTTTTCACGTTTAAGGAAATTTCATTTTGATGTGGCTATTGATTTGAGAACAGGAACCCGCGGAGCAATCTTGGCTTTTCTTTCAGGTGCTCGTCAAAGAATAGGTTTTTATGCTCCTGATGGAAAATTATGGCGTAACCAGGCGTTTAGCCATCTGGCTTCGCCTGAAGAGAGACCTGGTCAACATATGGCAGAATACTACTTGAACCTGCTGGTTGATTATAATTTGAAGACAGAGAATATTTGGCCCGAACTTCATGTTTCTACCGAAAAGCAAAAAAAAACAGCAGCTCTTTTTAGTAAAGAAAATATTCCTTCAGGTCTACCTGTTATTGCTGTGCAGCCTTTTTCCTTATGGCCATATAAGGAATGGGGGACAAAAAAATACATTGAATTGATTAACTGGATCAGGTCAGAGTACAAACTCCCGGTAATTGTCACTGGTTCCTCTGAAGAGAGAGAACGCGCGGAAAAACAAATAAGGATGTGTGGAGCAAACGCATATAATCTTGCAGGAAAGACCTCTATAGGAATGTTTGCGGCTGTCTTGAAAGCTAGTGGATTGTTTATTGGTGGAGACAGCTCTGGAATGCATATTGCTTCAGCTGTTGGCACACCAACAGTAAGCATTTTTGGACCAGCTTCATCAACTGCCTGGGCACCCAGGGGTAGTAAACACTGTATTGTTCATAAAGATCTACCATGTGTGCCTTGTGATCGGAAAGGGTGTCAGGGTAGTGGAATCAGCCGTTGCCTCGAGGAATTAACAGTGGATGAGGTGAAGTCTGTTGTGAAATGCCAAATTGAGAAGACATTACATGATTGAGGAAATGATTTCGTGTTTAAAATATTTAACAACTCTTTAAAACCACAATTAGAAAAATTAAAAATAGATTTTAAGCTGTTTGAATCCCTGAACCAAAGCATCCCTATTTTACTGGGGATATTTATTTTTTTTAATCCTATTCCGCATACAACATCAATTAAAGAGATATGTTTTTATCTATCTGTTTTTATTGTGCTTGTTTTGCTGCTTTTTAAAAAGACCAAATTTTCATTAAAAACTCCTCTGTTGCTCCCTTTAGGGCTTTTTGTTGGCTGGGCCTTTTTGAGTATCTTTTTTGCAGTTAATAAAGAAAACAGTATTCATGATTTTTTTTCCCATTTGCTGAAGTACATTGTGCTTTATTATATCCTGATCAATTTCTTTAACTCAAGAAAACGTCTTGTTGCTCTTTCATGGACTATAATCATTTCTGTCAGCATATTTTCTATCGGAGGATTATTTTACTATTATTTCATATTGGGAAATAGTTTAGCTACAAGGTATGCAGTAGGCTTGTTCCCTGAAGTTCCAATCAATTTTATTGGAATTGTGACAGTGTTTGCCATAATCCTTTCTCTATATCATATATTTAAAGACATCAATTTATATCAGAAAGCTGTCCTAATCATTTGTCTATTGCCTTTATTTGCCGCAACAGTTTTGACCCAATCTCGAGGAACTCTGATTGCCTTGACTCTGGCTACAATAGTGCAATTGTTTCCAAGAAATAAAAGAACTGTAGTTGTCTTTTTAGTAGGCATGTTATTTGTTGTGGCAGTGAGCCCTATAAAAAACCGTTTTACTTTTAATTCCATTTTTCACAATGAACGAATTAGCATTAATTATATTACTAATAAAGTTATAAAAGATTATCCAATCACCGGTATAGGTTTTGGGATGCTAACATTTGTAAATGATATTGATGTAGTGGCGTATAGTAAAGGAGTACCCGATAAACTCTATACAAAATATATTCATACTCCGCATAATATGTTTTTAAGCATTGCCGTGAGAGTTGGTTTGGTAGGTCTTGCGTTGTTTCTTTATATTGTATTTGTCTTTGGTAAGATGTGTTGGCAATGCATTAAATATGGAAAAGATGATTTTATCAGAAACTGGGGTCATTGTTCTGTATCAGCATTTGTTGCCTTCTTTGTTATAGGAATTTTTGAACCCGTTTTTTTGTTTCATGTAACGAGCATTGTGTTTTATGTGATATGTTCAATGATAACAATATTGTGGCATCTTAATGATGGTGGAAAATCCAGTAAATAACTCAAGTCTATAACCTCCCTGAACGCAAGGAGAAATATTCTGTTAAATTATCCTAAGTATAAGATTTTATTAAGAATATATTAACACCTAAGCTAT
>DAOVKX010000083.1 GCA_030631505.1 Candidatus Nanohaloarchaea archaeon | reverse complement strand
TATCTATGTTATATTTTTTAACTAATTTGTCTAAAAACTGAAATAATCTTTTTCCTTTCTTAACATAATCGTTTTTGTTCAATAAATTCATGAAACGTTTTCTAAAAATGGTTATATCGTCTTTTATTTCTGTACTCTCTTTTCCGAAAGATACTGTTACTATGTATAGTTGTATATCTTTTCTTCCCTGTAATTTTTTAGTCAGGTTATCTAAATAGCGTTCTACGCCACCAATACTTGTTCCTGAAAATGAAGATGTGACTATGCAAATCCTTAATTTCTTTTCATGCGGCGGTGGGTCATCATTTTCATTTTCCTGAAAAACCTGCATTTTCACAACCTCAACTTGAGGAATATGAATTATAAGGGATATAAAGGTATTTAAAAATTTTAAACAGAAAAGCTTATAAAGAGTTTGTTATCATATATGGTCTGTTTTTGAGTAAATTGATTTTAACAATTTTTCTTCAGATTGCTGAATTTTGATATGTACCCAATAATTTTGTATATAAATTTCGCCGCAGTAAAGTCAGGGGCTTTGTTGTGCCTGTTGGGGCAGAATTCGACAAAGTCAAAGCCGACTATTTCTTTTTCTTTTGCGACGCTTTTTATTATCTCAAGCATCTGATACCAGTCAAGCCCTCCCGGCTCGGGCGTGCCGACAGAGGGCATTATGCCGGGGTCAAAGACATCTGCATCAATTGTAATGAATACTTTTTCGTGTTTTAAATTTTTTATTATCTCTTTTGAACAATCTTTTTTCATCATATCTCTAGCAAAAAATACTTTCCATTTTTTGTATTTTATCATTTCGGCTTCTTCGTAGTCCATGCTTCTTATTCCTGCCTGAACAGCATCTGCGTGTTCCCTTATCCGCCTCATTACGCAGGCATGGTTTAACTTTGAGCCATCAAATGTATCTCTTAAATCTGCATGTGCGTCTAATTGAAGAACTGAAATATTTTTGTGTTTCTCTTTTAATGCAAGAAAAAATCCTAATGAGATTGTATGCTCTCCACCAACAATAACAGGAAATTTGCTGTCGTTTAATACATTAAGGCAGGTTTTCTTTATGGATTCAATGGTTTTTTCAGGCAAGCCAACTTTTATGGGATTGAGCGTCGCTATTCCTTTCTCTGCAGGAATTGTATCGGTTTCCTCATCGTACAGTTCCAGATTCTGCGACGCTTCCAGAATCGCTTTCGGACCGTTTTTCGTGCCTTTCAGATACGATGTTGTTTTTTCATAGGGAACTGGAAGTATCACGAATTTTGAAGTTTTATAATCTGAGAGTTCTTTTGTGAGGTTTGCGAAGTTCATTTTAATCCCCAATAATTTTTACTTTATCGTCTAAAGCTAATATTGCCTGATTATCATTTAAAGGGACTATCGGATAATTGACCTTTTTCCTGAAGTCTTCAATTGCCTGACGCTCTTTTTTATTGGCATGAGGAGAGATAGCTATTTCAACTAAATTCAAGCCAGTGAAATCATTTAATCCGCATTTGTTTTTATCACCTAGACTGGCAATTTCAATATTTGGACCCAAAAGAATACTGCCTGCGCTTACTCCAACATAAATTTTTCCATCCTTTAAAAATTGTTTGATTATTTTATCAAAACCAGTCTTTCTAACTCTATCTAAAAGATAAAATGTGTTCCCGCCGCAGACATATATTGCATCAAAACCGGAGACTTCTTCATACAAAATTATGTGGTCTAAATTTAGGGTTTTGATGTTTTGATTAGTTATCCCAAAATCCAGCAATTCATTTTTGGCTTTTTCCACGTAATGTAGTTCTTCTTTTGTTCTGGAAGCAGTTGGAACAAAAATAAGTTTTATTTCAGAAGCATGCTTATTGACTAGTTTTAGAAATTCTTCCCAAATTTCAGGATTTTCAAATCCTGCTGATGTTAATAGCAGTTTTTTCATTTCACCACGTCATTATTATCTATTTAAACCTTTTAATAAAATTATGATTATGATAACAATAAAAAAAGGCAGCAAAAGAATAGAAAATGTGGATGTTGCGTCAGGGCTTCTGGATAAGGTGCTGGGGCTGATGTTCAGGAACCCAGGTCGTTTGTTGATGAAATTCAGCAGGGAAGGAAGATACAGCATCTGGATGCCTTTTATGAGATTTTCTTTGGATTTGGTGTTTATCGATAAAAGTAAAAGAATTGTTGACATAAAAAAGAACGTTAAGCCAATATCTTTGAATCCTAAAACGTGGAAAGTTTATTTTCCAAAAAGAAAATGTTTGTTCGTTCTTGAAGTAGAAGGAGGTTTAACAAAAAAATTAAATTTGAAAGTTGAGGATATGTTGGTTTTTCAGTCTTGATTATGCATTGTTTGTTATTAACTATACAAAAATATTTAATACATCCTTTAACTACTTAAATTATGCTTTGGCTTGTGTTTGCATTTTTAACGGCGTTTTTCGAGTCAATGAAAGATGTTTTCAGCAAGAAAAGTCTGAAGAATATTGATGAATATGTAGTTGCATGGTCTTTAAGGTTTTTTGCACTGCTGCTTTTGTTGCCTCTCTTGTTCTTTGTTGAGATTCCAAAAATAGGGGAACAATTCTGGTTTGCGCTGTTTGTGAGTGGGATTCTTAACTCAATAGCTACGATTTTGTATATGAAAGCAATCAAATTTTCTGAACTGTCTTTAACAGTTCCGATGGTTGCCTTTACTCCTCTTTTTCTTTTAATAACTTCGCCGTTGATTTTAGGGGAATTCCCAGGTGTTTTTGGTCTGGCGGGAGTTCTTCTCATAGTTCTTGGATCTTATGTCTTGAATATAAAAGAGAAACGCAATGGATATCTTGCTCCGTTTAAAGCGCTTTTGAGGGAAAGAGGCCCAAGATTAATGTTAACCGTGGCTTTTATCTGGAGCATATGCGGTAACTTTGATAAAATTGGTGTTTTGAATTCTTCCCCTGTGCTTTGGTCAATTGTGATAAACGCTTTCATTGCGCTGTGCATGCTTCCTGTGCTGTTTTTCAAATCAAGAGGAAACATTAAGCAGATTCCTGCTAATTTGCCTGGTCTGTTGCCTATCGGCTTGTTTGGCGGTTTAATGTATATATGCCAAATGACTGCGTTTAGTTTAACTCTTGTGGCTTATGTAATATCAATTAAAAGATTAAGTGTAGTGTTAGGTGTTGTTTTCGGGGGATTAATTTTCAAAGAAGAAAAAATTAAAGAGCGTTTATTGGGAGCGGCAATTATGGTGCTGGGTGTTTTGTTTATAGCTTTGTTTTGAGTTGCTGATTATCTTAAATAATCAGTTTTATAAATATTTAAAAACACAAAATTAAATACTCTTTCAACGTAATGGGGTCATAGTGTAACTTGGTTATCATTCGGGCTTTGGGAGCCTGCGATCGGAGTTCAATAAACTTTTTTAGAAAAAAAGTTTAATCAAAAAACGTATGCGTTTCGCTGATGCTCAAGCGCATAAATCTGAAAAGTTTGAACACATCTCCGTGACCCCATTTATTCTATTGGTTAAAATGAGATTTGATTTTGATAGTATAACCGGCGAGAAATTAAATGAAATTAAAGAAATAAAGGAAAAACGGAGTTTAATTTCAGCTATAGAAAACGCTAAAGAAAGAGGATTAAATCCTGTAATTGCAGAAGTAAAAAGAAAGAGCCCCTGCAGAGGAAAAATCAGAGACATAAATGTTGTGAAAGCGGCAGAACAAATGGAACTTGGAGGAGCGTGCACCCTCTCGGTTTTGACAGACAAACACTTTGATGGAACTTTAAGTGATTTAAGACAAGTAAAAAATGCAGTGAAAATCCCTGTTCTGAGAAAAGATTTCATTGTCGATGAATTCCAGATTTATGAGAGTTACGCTAATGGGGCAGATGCAGTTTTGCTGATTGTTGCCCTGTTAAATGAGAGAACGCAGGAGTTTGTTGAAAAGGTGCATGAGTTTGGAATGGAAGCATTGGTTGAGATTCATTCTGAAGACGAGCTGAAAATCGCTTTGGAGTCGGGGGCAAAGCTGATTGGAATTAACAACAGGGATTTAAAAACTTTGGAAATAAATTTGGACAATACGGAAATGCTAACCCAAAAAATTCCAAGGGATATGATAATAGTCAGCGAAAGTGGAATCAATGACAAAGAAGATTTGAACTGGGTT
>DAOVKX010000023.1 GCA_030631505.1 Candidatus Nanohaloarchaea archaeon | reverse complement strand
GTTTATGAACCTACTGGGGATTTTTCTGACTCCTTAAATAAGTTGTATCAATTATCTGAGAGGGGCGTAGCTTTTGTTGATATAGATGAAATAGGTAAAAGTACAAAAATAGCCTTTCCTATTGAAGATGATGCAGATGAAGAACAGGGATTCTGGGCTAAATTAATGAATGTTCCATCAGTCAATGAAGTCTTAAGAAACTATTGTTACAAAGACTTGGTTGAAAAGTCACCATTTATTGTTGTAGATGAAAACGTTAAAGGTATAGGGATACAGAAGTATGATGTTAAAAAGATAAAATCAATGAGCAAAAAGCTTTTTCCTGAACTGGATTGCGATGAATTAAACCTGATTGAGAAATCTGTAAATAGGTACTTCAACAAAAAAAGAGGGTTTTTTGAAAAGAAAGGGGCAGGGCACGAAAACGAATTTTTTGGTCTTTATGTCGATAAAAGACAAGTTCTCTTTTTTACACGAAGCAATAGATATGTTAATGAGCTTCATGAACACGGAGCAGAAATTTGGCAGGATCTAACAAACTTCAGTTGGCTTGTTCCTAAAAAGTATGAAACTAACTGTTAAAAAAAGTCTGCTGCATTTCTTTGTTTTCATATTAGAGTTTTGCTTATGTTGCTGGTAAAATTACTGTGATGGTTATGACCGCCCTTAAAGAAGAAAAAATGAATAAGATAAAAGACGAAGTAAGGAATTGCAAAAAATGTGAATTGTGGAAAACGCGAAACAATCCGGTCATAGGCAAAGGAAATTTAAATGCAAAACTGATGTTTATAGGTGAAGCTCCAGGATACCATGAAGATATTAAAGGCGAACCCTTTGTCGGAAGGGCTGGCAAGATATTCGATGAATTGTTGGAATCCCTAGGTTTGAAAAGAGAAGACATCTACATCGCAAATATCCTTAAATGTCGCCCGCCAAATAACAGGAATCCTTTAGAATCAGAAATAAAAATGTGTGCGCTTTACTTGGATAAACAAATTTCAATAATTAGACCAAAAATAATAGTTACTCTTGGAAGTTTTGCATCTGCTTACATTCTTGAAAAATTCGGGCTCAAAAGGCAAAAAATAAGTGAGATGCATGGAAGGATGTTCAATGTGAGCAACCTGTTAGGAATAGAAAAAATAATATCTATGTACCATCCTGCGGTTGCGACATACAACCCGAACATGAAAGGTGTTTTACTCAGAGACTTTAAGTCAATTGATGTGGTCTAAGGGAGTTTGATATTATGGATGAATTAGAAAGAATTAAAAAAGAAAAGATGAAAAAGTTAATAGAGAAAAGGGTAGGTGATGAAATAGCAGTAGTAAATGTTAGTGACGATAACTTTGAGGAAAAAGTAATAGAGGAGTCTAGAACGAGGTTTGTTGTTGTTGATTTCTGGGCGCCGTGGTGCACTCCGTGTTTAGTTCTCGGACCTGTGCTGGAGAAACTTACAAAAGAATATGATGGGAAACTTATTATGGCAAAAGCTAATGTTGATGAAGCCAGAGCAACAGCTATGAAATACGAAGTCAGAAGCATACCTTCTGTAAAACTGTTTAAGGATGGCAAAGTTGTGGATGAGTTTATCGGCGCCATACCAGAACCAATGGTCAAGCAATGGATTGAGAAAAATATTGATTAATAGTGAGGTTAAAAGAGGCGGGTTTATGTCTGTTATAGTGGATACAAAAAAATGTCTGGGGTGTGGAGCATGCGTGTCAGCATGTTCTGAAGGTTTTGAAATGAAAGAAGGGAAAGCCACTATAAAGAATGCAAATGCAGATTGTATAGACGATGCAATATCTATATGTCCTGTTGGAGCAATAATCAAACAGTGAATTAAAAACAAAGTAAAAAAATCACCTATTAGCAATTTGAGGCGATTTACTATAGAAAAAAGAAGGAGATAAAGTATGGATGATGCTATAAGTGAAAGGGATAATTAATTGGGAGTACGAAGTGATAAAATGCCATGGGTAGATAAGAGTAAATGTGTTGGTTGTGGAATTTGCGTTGAAAAATGTCCGGTTAATGCTATTTCTATGAAAGAGAGAAAAGCAGAAATCGATATGGAACAATGCATAAGATGTGGCAAATGCCATGATGTTTGTCCAAAAGAAGCGATAAGGCATGACAGCGAAAAAATACCTTTGGAAGTAGAAGAAAATTTGGAAAAAACAAAGAAGATGATGGAAAATTTTGAAAGTAAAGAAGAAAAGAAAGCTTTACTGGAAAGGATGATTAAACATTATAACAAGAAAAAGAAAGTTGCAGAAAAAACTATTGAAGGGATTAACAAGATTATAGAAGTTAAAAAGTAAAAAATTAGGGTTGGTTATTCAACAGAGTAGAAACGCTTGGAAATAAGAAGTATAACTATACTGGTTGTGAAGGAGAAAACAAAGAGTTTGGCGATTTTTTAGTCCAATTTGTACCAAGGGTGGACACGAGACGGAAAGTAAAATTTATAATAGAAACTATAGAGGATAATTGATATGAATAATAAAGTTAGAAAACTTATCAAAGAATATGAAGAGTATGCAAAGAAAAATGGCTTTAGGTTAAACCCCAATAAGAAAATAGTGGAGAGTGTGATTAAGGGTTTGTTTAGAAACGAAAGGAAATTTGGGAAAAAATATTGTCCATGCAGAAGAGTAACTGGTGATAAAGAAGAGGACAAAAAAATAATTTGTCCATGTATTTATCATAAAGATGAAATAAAAAATCAAGGGCATTGCCATTGCATGTTGTTTGTTAGATTAGATTAGCACAAAATGAAAAAAATAGGTAATATGTGGTTTTACATGAGAATATCTTTTTTGGTGTTTATAACCTCTTTATTGTTTTATTTAGTGTTAACTGCAGGTTCGGGAAATATATATCTATGGGACGCAGGAGAAATAGTTTTTGGGATTATTGCTGCTTTCGTAACATCGGCGATTATGTCTTCCGTTGCAACAGAAAAAACAGATATTAAAAAAATATTCAATCCATTTAGATGGCTTGCAGCGATTGGATTTATGTTTGTTTTTTTGTTTAGCCTGGCAAAAGCAAATTTTGATGTTGCTTATAGAGTAATTACAGGAAAAATAAAACCTGGCATAGTAAAAATTGAGACCGGATTCAAAACAGATATTGCCACAACAATGCTTTCAAATGCTATTACACTTACACCAGGAACGCTGACAGTTGATATAAACGAAAAAACAAACTGCCTGTATGTTCATTGGATAAATGTGAAAAATAAAAAGCCAAAACCAGATGAAGTTATTGGGAGCTTGATGAAATGGACACGGAGGATTGCTGAATAATGGAAATATTTAGTTTTGCATTTTATATTTTGGTCATATTGATTATAACAGTAAGCATAAGATTGCTTATTGGACCAACAATTCCAGACAGAGTTGTTGCTTTTGATACCATCAACACATTAGTAGTGCTTTCAATGATAATACTCGGTATTGTCTATAGGTCAGTTATATACATAGATGTTGCTATTGTGTATGCAATGCTGTCATACATTTCAATTTTATACATAGCAAAATATATTGGCGATAAGAATGATTGAGTTTTTAACATATTGCTTTTTAGCAGTTGGCATAGTGTTTAATGCAATTGCAGTCTTGGGTGTACTAAGGTTTCCTGATGTTTACACAAGACTCCATGCAGAGGCAATGACAACAACATTTGGTTCAATGTTTGTAATACTTGCTGTAATCTTGCATGCATACCAGATTATGAAATTAGATTTATTCATAATTTTTTCGATTCATTCGCTTGTGGCGCTTGCAGCTCTTTTAATAGTGAATCCAACAGGAGCTCATGCTATTGCAAGAGCTGCACACAAATCCGGTGTCAAGCCGGCTGGTGTAACAGATTGTTTGGAAACGAGAGATGAGAAAAAATGATGGATGTTGTACATATAGTCATAGTCGGAATAGCATTGATTTCTTCAATTGCAGCAGTAAGGGCAAAAGATTTAGTTATTTCAGTTATATTCCTGTCTTTAACCGGGCTGGTTGTGTCTTTGGAATTTTATATGCTGCAGGCACCGGATGTGTCAATGGCTGAAGCAAGCATAGGTGCAGCACTGACAACAGCCATCTATATGCTGGTCATCAAGAAAACAGAGAGGTATGAGAAATGAAGTTGAGATATTTCCTTCCCTGTTTGCTGATTTTTGCTTTTCTGTTTTTGTCAGCACATAACATCCGAGATTTTGGAAGCCCCACTCATAGCGAGATGGATACATATTTTTTAAGGAATGCGCAGGAGCAGACAGGAGCGAATAATGTTGTATCTGCTGTTCTGTTTGATTACAGAGGGCTTGACACCTTGGGAGAGGCAACTGTACTTTTTACAGCAATCTCCGGGGTTTTGATTATATCAAAAACTATTCTTGAAGATGATAATGTTGATGTCAAAAATTGTTAGAACAATTGCAGATTTATTTTTTCCATTTGTAATAGTGTTTGGTCTTTACATTGTTTTTCACGGGCACCTTACACCAGGAGGGGGATTTCAGGGAGGGGCTGTGATGGCCTCTGGCTTCGCCATGTACGCTATATCACGTAGAATAGAACACAAAGCTTTATCCAAAAACATTTTTTCAATAATAGAGTCTCTAAGCCTATTAATGTTTGCCGGGTTTGCAGCAGCAGGGCTGATGCGTTCATTTTTTTATAATTTCCTTGCGAATTCAGGTTTGCTGTTCGGAGAAACTGTTTTGTTCGGTTCAAATGCCGGCGTACTCAATACAGGCGGCGTAATACCATTTATGAATATCGCGGTGGCAATGGAAGTGGCGTCTGCTTTTGCCATTGTTGTATCATGTTTTATTCTCATATCAATTTATAAGGTGGATAAATAATGCAGATAGTTTTTATTTTATCAATGGCTGTTATCGCAACAGGAATGTATGCATGCATTAGCAGCAGGAATATCATAAAAATTATTATAGGTCTTGGCATAGCTAATTATGGTGTTAATTTATTTCTTGTGCAACTTGGATATAAAGCAGGTGCCATTGCCCCAATATTTACGCATGCGCAATCTCTTCCAATGGTTCTGCCAACACCCCAGGCATTGACTTTGACAAATATTGTTATATCCTTTGCCACAACAGCACTAATGCTGTCTGTTTCTCTTTTTATACACAAAAAGACCGGCAGCCTGGATATCAAGGAAGTGGGAGGTCTTAAAGAATGACAGGCCTTTTAATGCATCTGCCGGCAATTTCTATAGCCCTGCCTCTTTTTTCAGCATTTTTATTTCAACTGCTTGGCAGGCATAAAAAAGCAAAGCATATTCTTGCTATATCCAGCATAACTGTTCTTGAACTGATGCTGATTTTACAGCTCTTCCATGTAGCTTCGGCAGGCAATAGCATATATGTTTTCGGCTCTGAAACTCCTGTTGTTCAGCTTCCCTCCAGTTATGGCATTCCCATAAGAATAAGTTTTCAGGTAGATATGTTCAATGCTTTCCTGTCTGTGCTTACATCAAGTGTTATGTTGCTTGTAATTATATTTTCGTTGAATAGTCTAAAAGAGGATGTTGGTAAATTCTATGTCATATTAATGCTTATGCTCACAGGGATGCTTGGTTTGTTGTTTACAAATGACCTGTTTAACCTGTTTGTTTTTCTGGAGATTTTGTCATTATCCACGGGCATTATGGTGATGTATAAGGCAAACAAATTTTCTGTGGAAGCTGGCTTCAAATATCTTGTGATAAGTTCTCTCAGCGGACTTTTATTTCTTTTGGGAGTTGGATTTATTTATGCCCAATATGGGATGTTGAACATATCTGTGCTTGCCTCAATTATCAGCATAGGTCTTATAGAAAAGATAGCGCTTGGATTTATGGTTGTGTCTCTCTTTCTTAAGTCTGGTATTGCTCCAATGCATATGTGGCTCCCGGACGCTTATGGGGAAGCTCCGGAATATTCTGTATTGGGCGTTGCAATGGCAACTCTTACCTGTAGTTATGCGTTTATAAGACTGTTGTTTGTTTTCAGTGTTGGAGAACTTGGAACCCTGCTTATTCTTGGCGGGCTGCTCTCAGCTATCATAGGCTCTACTATGTCTCTTATTCAAAAAAATGTTAACAGACTTTTTGGATATCTTGCACTTGCAGAAATTGGATTTATTGTAACAGCAATTGGCTGCGGTTTAATCTCAACAGAAAGCAACCTTGTTTTCAGCACGGTATCAGGCGGATTGTTTCATATGCTCAATGATGTGATAGATTTAGGTATTTTATTTTTTATATCGGGCATTGCAATCCGCATTAAAAACAGCAAAGAACTTGATAATTTGTCTGGGTTTGGAGATAATAAAATTTTGGCAGTATTTTTTATCCTTGCCATGTTTGCTGTTTCCGGCATTCCGCCAATGAACGGATTTTTGTCCAAACTAATTATATATGAGTCAACATTTGCTGTAAGTCCACTGATACCGATTATACTTATGATATCAAGTATAATAATTCTGTCTTCACTGGTAAAGGTTTTTTACAGCATATTCAACGGGAAATCAAATAAAAAAGTTCCACTTAACATGATGGTTGTACTGTTTGCTGCAGTTATTGCAATGCTTGTTATAACATTATTTCCAGATGCTGTCATTAATAATCTAATAAAGCCGGTTACAGATGCGCTCATAACAAAGTCTGAATATCGGTCCATTGTAGGTGTGTAAATGGAAACATATGCAGGATTTTGGCATGTTGAATGGTTTTTGACAGCATTCATAATCCTGTTTTTCATAACATGGCTCATAAAATCTCTTGGTGATAAAAAATACAAAAGCGGCATACAGGAAGACATTTTCCTCTCGGGCCATCAGGAAAAAGAATATTCTGATTATATAGGCAGTGAAAATTTATACTGGGGGTTTAAGGAATCTCTGAGGAGATATTATAGCCTGATGAAAAAGATGCACAATGGCATTATAAGCGAATACATTTTCTGGTTTTATATTTCGATTCTTATAGTGTTAACTTTTATTACATTTGGAGTGATATAAAATGTGGTGGATAACATTAATTGAAATTGCGGTGTTTCCCATCGTGGCGATTTTATTAGGGCTGCTGCTTTTGGGTATAGACCGGAAGGTTGCCGCAAGGATGCAGAGGCGGGTTGGACCTCCAATATTACAGCCATTTTATGATGTAAGGAAATTGTTCATAAAGGATACAGTCATACCTAAAAAATCCACATGGATATTCGACTTTATGCCCTTGTTAAGCGTTGTATCTCTCTTTATAATAATACTGTATCTGCCTTTCATGGGGCTTTCTCCTGTTTTGCATGGAGATATGGTGTTTATTTTATATCTGCTGATATTACCGTCTTTGGCAAAGGTTCTTGGCGGCATCAGTTCAGGTTCTCCTTATGCTGCTGTTGGTTCGCAAAGGGAAATAACAAACATGATGGGGTATGAATTCCCATTGGTAACAATAATATTTTTCATGTCATGGAAACTTTTTTCATTTGGCGTAGCAAAACCATTTTCAGTTGCATCGTTTACAAGTGGTGTAATGTGGGCAGGTCTTGGTACGCTGGGAATCGCGGGCGCACTTTTGCTGCTTTTTGTTATGCTTTTGGTAATAGCCGGAGAGTTGTCAAGACCGCCTTTTGATGTATCTTCTGCTGGTGAAGAGATAGCTGGTGGCATAACAGCTGAATACTCCGGCAGAAACCTTGGATTGTTTTACATTGCTGATGCGTTAAAACTGATTGTTTTAACAACACTTGTTGTGGTATTATTTTTCCCGTTTGGTATAAGCGGTTTTCTTGGTATTGGAGGTTGGTTTGCTTTAATTGCTGATTCAATATTTTATTTTATAAAGGTTCTTCTGTTAATGATATTTTCTGAAACAGTTTTAAAAACATCTGTGTCAAGGCTCAAAGTTACCCAACTAGTAAATGCTTATTGGGGAAGTCTTTTAATGCTCTCGCTTTTGGGAATTTTTATTATATTCATAGATATGGTGTTATCATGAGGAAAGAGTTTTCAAAACCAATGGTGAAATCCATATGGATATTTGAATGGATAAACAGCTGTGGGTTTTCAGAGGTGCTGCCTTTAGATAGTTCAAAGTTCGATATGGAAAGGTTTGGAATAAAAGCTGTATCAAGCCCGAGGCATGCAGACTGTCTCCTGATTGGAGGCTATCAGACATTGAAATCAATTGAAATTGCGAAAAGGATTTACGAACAGATGCCAGAACCGAAATGCGTGATAGCGCTCGGGTCATGCCCGATTAGCGGAGGCATGTACTGGGACTCTTATAACACAGTAAAGAAGGTTGATAAATATATCCCTGTGGACCTCTGGATACTTGGATGCCCCCCGAGACCAGAAGCTATAATTGATGGAATAATTAGTCTTGTGAATGCTATAAATGGTGGAAAAAATGATTAAGCGAAAAATAGAAAAAAACAAACTTGTTGAAGTTTTGAAAAAAGCAAAGCAACAGGGCTTTGAGCATCTGTCATGCCTATCTGTTGTTGACTGGCCGGAAAAAAAGAAATTTGAATTAAATTATTTAATCTGGTCTTATAAAAAGAAAAAACTTCTGAGCATCAAGACATTTATTGAACGGGACAAACCACAAATAAAATCAGTTGTTGAGTTATGGGGAGCAAATGCCGAGGCACATGAAAGAGAAGCGCATGAACTTTTTGGCATAGATTTTGAAGGTAACAAAAACCTCACGCCGTTATTTTTGAAAGACTGGAAAGGAAAACCGCCGTTCAGAAAGGATTTTGACTGGAGAAAATTTGTGAATAAAAAATACTTTGGTGACAAGAATGCATGAAACTAAAACATACAGATTCCCCATAGGACCTGCGCATCCTGCAATGGCAAACTTCGGGATAGATATAGAGATAGAAGGCGAAAAAGTTATAAATGCGAAATCAGACCCTGGCTATCTTCATAGGGGATTTGAAAAGTTAATGGAATACAGGACATATCTGCAAAATACTATACTTGTCGGACGGGTATGCGTCTTCGAGCCGTTTTCTTATGAACTTGCATATAACATTGCTGTGGATAAAATTGCAGGTCTGGATGTTCCCGAGAGGGGGTCATATATAAGGGTCATGATGTCAGAGTTGATGAGGATATCAAGCCATCTGGTCTGGATGTCTAAAATGTGCAGGGCAACAGGGCTTGATACAGTATTAAAACTTGCTATTACTTACAGGGATTACATACTGGAATTGTTTGAAGAGTCAACTGGTGGCAGGGTTTATCCGGTTTACATACGCCCAGGCGGTGTGAGATGGGACCTGCCAGACAGGTTTAATGAGCATCTTGAAAAAGCATTGAAAAAATTAGAGGATGGCCTTCTGAAAATAGATGGGCTTATGTTTAAAAATGATATTTTTATTTCAAGAACCCGGAATGTGGGTATTTTGAAAAAAAACACTGCAATAAAACTTGGAGCAACAGGACCTGTGCTGAAGGCATGCGGATTCAAATATGATATCAGAAAAGATAATCCTTATGAAGTGTATAAAGAACTTGATTTTGATGTACCTGTTTATAATGGATGCGACAGTTACTCAAGGTCGCTTGTCAGAAGAAATGAAATTGAAGAAAGCATAAAGATAATAAGGCAGTTAGTAAAAAATATGCCATCCGGCAATCACATCAATAAGATTTCTCCATTTGCTTCTCTTCCCCAGGGGGAGGTATACTCAAGGATAGAAGGTGCGAGAGGCGAGATTGGTTTTCATATAATATCCACGGGCTCGGATATGCCGTATAGGGTAAAGATACGGTCGCCGTCATTTACGCATTTTATCCCGGTTTTGGAGGACATTTTAACAGGCTCGCAAATAGCAGATGTCCCTGTTATATACTGGAGCCTTGACCCTTGCGCAGATATGGACAGGTGATAAATATGTTTTTAACAGGTGTGTTAAAAGGCATTCAAGTAACTATAGAAAATCTCTTCAAAAGAGCACTTACTATCAGGTATCCGCATCAAAAAATAGAGGCTGCAGAGAGATTCAGAGGCGAACATTCTTTTGACATTTCAAAATGCAAGTCCTGCGGATTGTGCGAGCGGATATGCCCAAGCAGAGCAATAGAAATGATTGAAATAAAAGGGAAGAAATACCCTAAAATAGACATGGGCAAATGCAGTTTTTGCGGGCTTTGCACAGAAATTTGCCCGTTTGGAGCTTTAAAATTGACAAAAAACTTTTCGCTGGCATCAGGAAATAAGAAAGATTTTATAAAAAAACCAAGGAAGTTGAAAAAATGAGAATATTGCTATTTGTTTCGTCACATTGTCCACATTGCCCGAACGCAGAGAGGGTTGTTAAAAAAGTAGTTCCAGAATATTATGATTATCAGGTTACACTAAGTAAAGTACGTGTAAAAACTTCAGAAGGAAAGGAACTTTCATTAAAATATAATATCAGATCACTGCCAACTATATTAATATCTGATGACAATGGAAACGAGATTAAAAGAATTGTTGGCGTGCCGAGTGAAAATGGCCTAAAAGATATAATTGAAAAGAAACTTGGTTTGAAAAAATCGTTTTTCAGTAAATTTTTCAGTGGATAAATTTACCGGTGCCCTGCCAGAACTTAATATCAAAACATGGCTGGATGAAAATCTGGATTAACAGGAAGTAGTTGGGCAGGTAAAGGAACAGTTTAAGACAAAAATTTGGCGATTTGGCTGTTAATCATTTTCAGAGCTAGCAGAACCCCTTTTCAGTCTTTTTTCATATTTCTCCAGCATAAGATTTACTGCCTCTTCCAGATCTATATCAAAGGAATTTGCAATAGTTATCAAAGAGTACAGCAGATCCCCGAGTTCTGATTTCAGTTCACTTCTATATTCAACTGGTTTTCTGCCATAATCGCTCATTTTCAGAATCTCTTTTGCAACTTCGCCCAACTCTGACATAGTATCCAAAACCCTATGCTCTGGCGGCGATTCCAGATTATGCATTTCACAGAATTTTTTGATTTTCTCTTGCAACTCTTTCATATATTCAGTTAATCCAGATGATTATAAAAATATATCGCCAATTGGCTGACTATTGAACAGATAAATTTTACAACACCAACTGTTTTGTATGGGCGCGTCAGGAATAATCATTTAAAATTTGCCTTTTAATCTATATTATGGCCCATTTTGATGGTTGTGTATCAGGAACATGGCTCAAAGATATTAACATAGCCGAACTTCTGGATTTTATCGGGGAATATTACGATATCAATAAAATTTCAGCTTCAAACATGCATGAGACGATAGTTGTCTATGAATCCAACAGAGAACAACTAAACAAGGAAAGGTACTTTAACGAACTTGAATTAATACTAGACTCTGGCGTAATGAGTTTCAAAAATCCTGTTTGCAGTGGACTGCATTCCAACTCTCAGGATTGCATTCTCCCGGTTTTTGAAGCTTATGCTATCATTGAGCACAGGCCAAAAGAAGATTATCATTTCAGCGAGATTATAGATTTTATAAAAGAGATGGAACATGAAAGAACGAATAAAATGGTTGAGGGATGGAAAAGGAAGAACAATTATGACGAAACAAATGCGCTTGGAAAGATAATTAAACAGCTCCAGTGGCATTTTAGCAATGAGGCAATGCAATGCTCACTGAAAAATAACAGCATAATCCATTCAAGGGAAAAAAGAAAGCTTGATGAGTATGGACTGTCCGCTGAAAAACTTATGGATTCATATAATGAATTCGTGTCAAATCCAGAGAGGAAATAATTAATTTACATTTATTTATTAAGTATTGCAACAAAATATAAAGAATAAAAATACTGGAGGTATAAGAATGAAAGTAAATGAATTGCAGGACAGAGGTGCTGTTGACGAAATAACGCTGAAAATAACAAAAAAAGATGAGCCAAGAGATGTGAAGGGCGGAACACTTAAGGTATGCAACTTTTCAGGCGAGGACAAAACAGGAAGCGTCACAATTACATTATGGAACGAGGACATAAACAAAGTAAAAGAAGGAGATATAATAAAAATATCAAAAGGTTGGTCGCAGGTCTATAATGACACAATGCAGATTTCACCGGGGAAATTCGGAACATTGGAAATCGTGACAGAAGAGTAGTTTATCATTAATGAGCCCGACAAAGCCACAGCTCCCGTGGAGTTGTTGAACTGCTATTGCGCCTTAAGCGTACACAACGCCAGATTACGAAAAACAGGCGAAAAATATAAAGATTCAGGAATTTCTAATTATTCCCAAGTGGGTTCAATGCCCCACAACTTGTTGCGGATATAATTCACTTGGGAAGACTAAAAATCTCCGTCTTAGAAATTCGCGTAATGCCCCAGAGCTTGCTCCGATTGGAATAGCGAATTTCAGGAGATTTTTTTTATTTTTGCATTGCCTACATCAATAAGCGCCTGTTTCGCCAGTTTATTTTATATCATACAGACAGTATGCTAATGTACTAAGTTTACTCTGATTTAACAATATAAACAAATTGTTCTTTCTGCAGTGCAGTCTTCAGAAGAGTTCTTTGAATTTAATTCCCTCATTCTTGAGAGCGTCCAAAATGTTCTCAGGAACAACATATTTATTATTTCCAATACACTTAAAACCATATTCATTGTTTAATAGTATTTCAAATCCCCGCTCACTATATTCCTGGGATACTTGTATACTCTTAGGGTCCTGTACCTGCATCAAATCCATCATAGAAGAAGTATGCTTACTAAAACTTAAGAATCTATAATATAAACCCAATCGTTTTTTCTGCATTTTTTATTAACTTTTAATCCAATAACATCGCCTTTGATGACTTTTTTGACGCTTTTCTCGTTCAAACGAATTGAGCTTACTTTATCATGAAAATAAGTTGTATGCCCTTCAATTATTACATTATCTCCTGTTTTCAGATTTCCCGAAAGAATCTTCACTGCGGCGACTTTCTGCTTTGGGAAATAATTGGTGACAATACCAACTTGTGTTCTTTTCTCTGTTGCCTGCGAATCTGATTTGTCATAGCTGAAATCTTTTCCTGTTGGATTTCCAAAATAAAATCCCGTTGAAAATCCCCTGTTGTAAACCTTCTTTAAATCCTCAAGCCAGGATTTAACTTTCTC
>DAOVKX010000027.1 GCA_030631505.1 Candidatus Nanohaloarchaea archaeon | reverse complement strand
ATTATATGAAACATAATCCTTATCTTGAAGTAATTATCGCTGCAACTATTTGGGGTACAAATGGTGTATTCATAAAACTGTTGGATTTGCCGCCAACTACAATTTCCTTTTTTAGGTTAGCAATCCCTACTATTATCCTTCTGATATATTTTAAAATCAGAAAAATAAAATTGTTTGATGTTGAGAACAAATCTTTGATGTTTTTTGCATCATTTCTTTTTGCTATCAAGACACTGCTTATGATGTTTGGTTTTCTGTTATCTCCTTTGAGTACTGCCATAATTGTTGTTTACACTTGGCCAATATTTGCTACAATATTTAGTATTATTATTTTAAAAGAACACATTGCAAAAAGAAATGTTTATTTACTGTTGCTGGCATTTATTGGAATTGTCCTCATATTTTTCAATCAGACTATCTCTTTTGAAAATCTTGAGTTTTTAGGATTATTTTTCATGTTATTAGTGGCAATTTTACACGCTCTGGTAATTGTGATTTTCAAAAGAGAATCAAATAAAAACTCAAAATATAAAACTATTTTTTATCAAAACATTGTCGGTTTTTTAATGTTTTTGCCATTTATATTTATTAATCAACCGTACCCAACTTTAATTCAAACCGGAGTAGGGATTACTTATGGATTACTCATTGGCTTAATTGGTTTTATTTTCTTTTTTTCAGCACTTAAAAAAATAAATGCGTCAACAGCCTCACATTTAACATATGTGGAAGTTATAAGTGCAGTTATATTTGGAATAATTATCTTTAAGGAAGCGCTGACATGGAATCTGGCAGTTGGAGGATTATTAATAATTACGTCAACATATTTATTGAAAAGATAATCTAATTTACAGAGGTTTGAACTCTTTAGATATACTTTGCTATACTAAAATTTCATTAAACTTCACATGTTAAAGACAGAGCGATACAGCAACTTATCTCGCGCCGCTTGCTTCTTTTTCCCGTCTCATTTTTTCAGAAATAGCAAAAGTCTTGCTGTCGTTGTTGTGTGTTAGTATTATTTCATCTGCAAGGCACTGGGCTGCGGATTTTTTGCTCTTGAACGATTTTTGGTATGTTCCCTGGGCAAGATGCTTTAAAACAAGGTCCACTCTTCTCTGGGGCGATGTTACAACACCTTCTCTTGCAAAAATACCTCCTTTCTGGAAAGTAATAACTTCCTCAATTGGCGCTGCATTCTCTATTGCCCTCACCAGGACTTCAACAGGATTTTTCTTGGTCCGTTGTTCGATGATTTCCAGCGCTTCCTTAACTGTTTTATACATTCTGAAAGATTTGCCGATGTTGTTTCCTGATGAAATCTTATGTTTTTTCCCTCTATGGCCGGAAACAAAAAGTTTGTTCATCAGCCGTTCAACTATATGCAGTCTTGATTTGTAAAACTGCTTTTTCTCATGTTTTCCCCCACTTCTTGGAACCATAACGGGCTGTAGCTTGATATATTTTGCAATACCCAAATCTTTTACTTCTATGTTTTCACATTCCCATTTGTCAAATAACTTTACCATAAGATTACCTACGTTGCCCTTTTAACCTTGCCTTTTAGCAATGCATCCAGGGAAAGATTGTTAACTTTTATGACTTTCCATTTAACACACGGCAGACTCCCTTTCGGTCCTCCTTCTGAACCGCCTATGCCTTCAATTAGCACTTCATCATGCTCTTGAATATGATTTATAGCTCCGTCACCAGGAACAAAAGCAGTAATCTGTTTCCCATTTTTTATCAGCTGTATCCTAACGCATTTTATCATCCCGGAACTTGGCTGCTTTTGCTCTAACTGCCTTTTTTCCAGAACAATCCCCTTTGCCTGGGTGCTGCCTCTAAGAGGGTCTTTTCTCTTTTTTAGTTTCAACACTCTTCTTTTGTAGTCTATATCTTTCCATCTGTCGCTTTTTCTCTTTCGTTTTATATTCCTTGCAGCATACAATCCAGGCATTTTCTCACCAATTAACCAATTTTATCAACGAATCAATAAAAATCAAGGACACCAGTCCTGCAATTTTCTTACCAATTTCAATCAAACAAAAGGCATAGAAAATCAAAGATTTTCTAATGATTTAACCAATACAAAATATGGAAACTAACAAATCTTCTTAATTCCACTCATATATCTTATTCCAGTACAATGTCGCTGATTTTAAACTTTCGCCTTAAAAACTCCTTTATTATTTTAATTTTTTCCCCGTTTTTGCCGACTATTATCGGTTTCTTTCTCCGGCTTACGTTAACTTTAACGACATTATTTTTTATTTTGATTTCATTAACAGGCACAGTTATAAGATGTTCTGTAAATGTTTTAATATTATCGGAGTATTTAAAAATTTTTATTCTTTTACGCATGAGTTTTTCCAGATTTTTAATTTTTTCCCCGTTTTTGCCAATAATTGAACCCAGTTTGTTCTCATTTACCACGAAATATATGGTTTCCTGTTGGGGAATGCAGTCTACTACTCTTGCTTTTGTAATCTTTTCAAAAAGGGCAATATCTCTTAAGTCGTCTGTTCTGAATTTTACTCCCATAAAGGATTACCTGCTAAGCCCTAAAGTACTTACCTGAAATGGTTTTTTACAGACTGCGCCCAAATCAACACCTTTTCCTTCGAATTCCCTTACATCAATATTCGCTATTTTTGCGTTATGGACTATGTCCTCTTTTATGCTCTTTGGGCAGTTGGATGAAATTATGACTAGTTTAACCTTATTTAGTTTTATACTTTTTATTGTCTTTTTTGATCCAAAAATCAATTTATTTTCTTCCATTGCGCTCTTAATCTCTTCTTCAATTTTCAAATGTATCACCAATAGCCAAATTGAAAATCAGAAAATCTCTGATTTTTGCAATTTTCAAAATACTTCACCAACGGCTTTTATGAAAATGAGAGGAAAGGTTTACATTTCCGAATCATCTTGTCATTCATTTAACCGAAACAAGATAGGAGGAATTTTAATTCCGAACTATTTTCAAAACACGTTATCCTTTAAGCTTTAATTTAACCAACCCTGTGCCGACTGGAGCCAGGTTTCCAACCATAACGTTTTCTATAATTCCTTTAAACTCCTCAGTTTCTCCTCCAATTGCGGCATTTGTCAGGTGCTTTATTGTTTCCTCGAAATTTGCTCTTGCAAGAATTGACTTTTTCTTGCCCGATACACCATACCTTCCGATTGAGTCAATTACACCATGCCAAGCCATAACATCTGCTACAAGCAAAAGATGCCTTGTATCTGTATCAACACCCTGTTCCCTTAAAGTATCAGTTACTTCGTTTATTATAGCACTTCTTCCGGCTTCAATCCCCAGTACAGAGGCGATTTCCTTTATGTTGTTTGTCGTGGTTTTTTTGCTGTCCACACCCTCAATCTTTAAAACTTTTTTCAGGTTGGAACCAAGAGTATATATAACCCACAGCTCTCCTTCTTTTTCTATAATGCACTGCTCTACTCCTTTTGTCCCTTTTATCGGCATTTCCCGTACTTTAATCCTCAGCATCTGAAGTTCATTTATGGAAATATTGGTTTTTTTGGACTCAATTATTATTACATTGTCCTCTGCAGTTATATTCACGTTTTTTACATTCTTTTTCATGGTCTTGACTGCGTCATCAATGTTTATCTGTAAATTCTTTATCTGGTTTTCATCCAGTTTAATTTCAACTTTTAAATTAACCATATCAAGCGAGTCTTCAGAAATTATCTGCTTTAATTTGCTTTCTTTGACAATTGATGCAATTTCCAGAGCTTTTTCTTTTGTGTTATGGTCATCCTCCAGATAAATTTTCATCATCGGCGTTTTTGGCTCAGCCCTTGCATCAAATATTTCTATTATCCTTGGCAATCCTTTTGTAGTGAGCAGTTTACCTCCACTGACTCGGTGGTATGACTGAAGCGTTGTCTGTGTGGCCGGCTCTGCTATTGATTGTGCAGCGATTACTCCAATAGCTTCTCCTGATTCGTATTTCATTTTTTCATATCGCTTCTTTAATTCGCTCCTGTTTTCTGTTAGATTTGCTTCCTCTGCCTTTTTCTCATAATAATTGATTAAAGCGTCATTATCAGTTTTAATTAATACGTTTTTCTCCAGATTAGTTGTTTTTCTTTCCTTATCCTTATTTTCAATTTTCACTTCTGCAGAATCCTCCTCGGCGGATTCTTGCGGTTTTTCTTCTGCTTTCTCAACTTTTTCCTCTGCCATTTTATCTACCTGTTTTAATTAATTTTCCCCAGTCGCTTTTTGCAGGGTCTATGTTATCCTCGCCCGGGATGAACTGCACAACATTGCCCTCGCATGTTCTCACAGTGTTATCATAATCGATTTTTACATCCTGAAGGGCATTTATTAATCGTCTCTGCATATACCCACTTATTCTTGTCTTCAGGGAAGAATCCATAATGCCTTCCCTTCCCTTCATAACTTCAAAGAAGAATTCAATTGGATTTACCCCTGTTTTGAAAGATGATTTGACAAAGCCATGCGCTTCAGAAGATAAGTCATTTTCATCAAAATGAGGCAAAGTCCTGTTTTTATATCCTCTGTGGATACGTCTGCCCTTGATAGTCTCCTGGCCTACCACTCCTGACATGAAAGTCAGGTTCTGGATATTTCCTCTTGCACCGCTTTTAGCCATGATTGTCGCACTGTTTTCACTCATTTCATCATTTATCACTTTCTGGGTTTTGTTTGTTATTTCCCATAATTCCTTTAATATCAGGTCTTCCAGCGTATCCTTGACTTTTGTTCCCGGAAGCGCCTGAATTTTGCCTTTTTTATAGTCCTCAATTAGCTGATCGACTTTTTCCAGATGCATGCTTATAAATGAATCAATTTTCTTCCTGATTTTCTTGGAGACATCCTGTTCACTTATAGATATTGTAAATCCTTTCTTCATTAAAAATTCCATTGTTATTTTTGTAATTCTTTCTATGAATTTCCTCCCTTCCTCGTGCCCAAAATCACTGTCTATTTTATCAATTAACCTGCTCTTGAATGATGCAAGCCCTTCATTATCAATTAAACCGCTTTTCAGTTCACCACCCTTTATGGATACGTAAGCATCATAAGGGCATTTTTCTTTCATGCAGTCTTCGCACCGCTTACAGAAATTTTTCGCTTTGTACTCAAGGTTCATATTTTTCGGCAGTGAGAAGCTGAACACTTCCTTTCCTGAGTATTTATCTTTGTTCAGGTTTTCTTTGATTTCTGCATTTGCCAGGATTTGGGAAACATCTTTTTTGGACAACTCAGTGCCTCGTTTTGTTAATAAATACGAACCTGAAATGTAATCTTGGTCACAACCTATGATAGGCCCCCCGAATCTTGGAGAGCGTATGTTTTTTTCAACAAGCATTAATTCCTTTGCTTCAGCCCTGGCTTCAGCTGTTTGCGGGACATGCAGGTTCATTTCATCCCCGTCAAAATCCGCATTATATGGCTTGCATACGCAAAGATTTAATCTGAATGTTTTCCCCTTCATGACTTTGACTTTATGTGCCATAATAGACATTCGGTGCAGTGAAGGCTGTCTGTTGAATAAAACAATATCTCCGTCAGATATGTGCTTTTCTACAATATCTCCTGTTTCAATTTCTTTTGCTATTGTATCCTTGTTGATGTCCGTAATCTTTTTCTTCAGCCCGTCAATTCTGATAATATAATTTGCCCCGTTGATTTCATTAGGTCCTCTTTTTATACAGGATTTAATATCCTTTTTGTTTTTGTCAGTGACTTTTATAGGTATTGTCAGTTCCTTTGCGATTCCATCAGGAACTCCAACCTCGTTAAGGCTTATATTTGAGTCAGGCGATATCACAGTTCTTGCAGAGAAATTAACTCTTTTACCTGTAAGATTATGCCTGAACCTGCCCTCTTTTGCCTTCAGTCTTTGCGCTATGGTTTTTAATTGCCTGCCCGACCTGTGTCTTGCAGGAGGCAAACCGCTTATTTCGTTGTCAAAATATGTGGAAACATGATACTGGAGCAGTTCCATGAGGTCTTCAAGTATGAAATCCGGCGCGCCAAGTTCAAGATTATCCGCGAATCTCTGGTTTATCCTGACAACATCCACCAGTTTGTGGGTCAGGTCATCTTCACTCCTCTCCCCGCCGGTCAGAGTTATAGATGGCCTCATCGTTATGGGCGGTACAGGAAGAAGCGTAACAATCAGCCATTCCGGCCGCCCGCCGCTAACTCCCAACAGTTCAGCATCCTTGTTTGATATCTTTTCAAATTGTTCTCTTATTTCCTCTGCTGTCAGGAATCTCTTGTTCCTTCTGAACGTCAACGGCTTTTCAAATTTAATGGGTTCCTGATTTTCACCACATTTAGAGCATGTTTTATCTATTTTTGTTTTCTGGATATTTTTTGCGTCAACCAGAAGAGCGCCGCATTTAGAGCATGTGTGGGTTAATAATTTTTTTGTGATTTTTACATAGAAACTGTTTATAACTGGTTTGGCAAGCTCTATATGCCCGAAATGCCCGGAGCACTCACCCAGCCGACCGCCGCAGGTTTTGCACCTCATACCGGGGTCTATCACACCCATTTTCGGGTCCATTACCCCCCCATCTATAGGGTAAGCATCTGCATCATAAACTTCCGAACTGTCCATTTCCATTACAGACAGCTTCTTTACCATTTGCGGCGACATTAAACTAAACTTTATTTCTTTCATATTTCCGCCGCTTTCATTTTCCGGAATAATTCTTGGATAAATCAGCATGCTTAGAAGTTCATCCAGCATTAATTTGAACGCATAAGACATATTTACAGGTGCCGTTTCCTTGTCTTTGCATATAGGGCATGATATTCTACCTTTTATTTTATCTTCTATAGCGACAATTCCGCATTTTTTACATATAGGTATAGTGATTTTATCAGAGCCGAATCTTTCCTTGAGGACCAGCGATGCTCCATGGCCAACTAGACAGTCCTTTTCCATTTCCCCAAGCCGTAAACCGCCTTCTTTTGCTCTTCCTTCTGTTGGCTGCTTGGTTAACAATGCAACAGGACCTCTGGACCTTGCATGTAATTTTTTGTAAACCATATGGTATAATCTGTGGTAATGCCCTATACCTATCAGGATAGAGCTTTCAATTTTATCTCCGGTTATGCCGTTATACATGGTTTCCTTTCCGTCATCTCTGAAACCAACAGCTTTCAGAGCTTTTCTTATCTTCTCTTCGTCCCCCTTAAACGCTGTTCCGTTGAACCTCTCCCCAACCAGAGCGCCTGTTTTTCCTGCCAGTATCTCCAGCAATTGACCGACAGTCATTCTTGAGGGAATAGCGTGGGGATTTATTATTATGTCCGGTGTTAAGCCATCAGCAGTAAAGGGCATGTCTTCTTCAGGAACGATTAAACTCACAACACCTTTCTGCCCATGCTTTGTTGCAAATTTGTCACCGACTTCGGGCTCTTTTGTTTCATGGATAACTACCTTAATCAGTTTGTTTCCATCTCCTGACTGTGTTAAAATAACTTTCTCTACTGTGCCTGACTCTCCCTTTTTGACAGTCAATGAATTTTCCCTTGTGTTCTGGATGCCCATTCTGATTTCTTTTGTTATCCCAAGGAATCTCAGCGGTGATGTTTTGCCTACAAGAATGTCACCACTCTCTACAATTGTTCCCGGGACTATAATGCCATCTTCATCTAATTTTTTATAGCTTTCTTCTGACTTGTACCCTCTTACTGTTTTTTCAGGGATTCCTATCTCGTCTTCCTGGCCTCCCCAGTATCTTCGTCCTTCAGTGGAGTAGGTTCTAAATGTTATTGACCTGCCAAGACCTCTTTCCAGTGAAGCTTTGTTTATTATTAACCCGTCTTCTATGTTGTAGCCATAATAAGGCATTATGGCAATTACCAGATTTTGACCAATCGGGTGGCTGTTTACTCCTGCGCATTCCATGCTGTCGGTTTCCACAATTGGTTTCTGGGGATAAACCAGAATGTCAGAGGTTGTATCATCTCTTATTGTATAATTATGTGAAGGTATCCCTACGGCCTGAACAGCCATTCTTGAGCCGTAATTTAACCTGTCACCCCGGTCCCTTTCAGGATATGCCAGCGTAGATGATGCAACGCCAAATACCAGGATAGGGTCCAGTTCGAGGTGAGTGTGTTTTTTTGTAACATCTTCCCGCTTTAGGGCAACATATGCATTCTCTTCTTCATCAGCATCCAGATATTCTATTACACCTTTTTTTATTAAGTCATTCCACGTTATTTTTTTTGCATTTAATTGCTTTATGTGCTCATCTGTTAGCAGCACATTTTCGTTTTCAACAACTACCAGAGGCCTTCTAACTCTCCCGGAATCCAGATTAATCTGTATTTCATCCTTATCTTTTTGATAGCAAACATTCATCGAACGGGCTATTATGCCGTTTCTTCTTTTATCTATAAGACTTTTTATCATTTTTTCCGGATCATCACATGTTCCTGCAAACCGGCCGTCTAAATATATATCACTCATCATTTACACCCAGATTTTTTAACACATTTTTGACCTTTGTTTCTACATCCTCAGAACTTGTTGTTGTTATTTCTGCACCCAGTGCCAGAAATTTCCTTAAGCCAATATTCTGTCCTTCAGGTGTTCTAATAATGCACAGACGCCCCCAATGCGTGGCATGCAGTTCCCTTGCATCAAAGTGTTCCTGTGTTGATGACAAAGGAGAAACAACATTTCTCAGATGCCCAAGCATTCTAACAAAATTATTCCTTTCTAATCTTTGACTTACGCCGGTTTGGCCTCCGGCCCAGTTGCCGACAGCCATGGATCTCATTATTTGTTTTGTAAGAATGTCCGTTGTTATAACACTTTGTAATTTCAGTAATTTTCGTCCTCTTTTTATCATTTTCTGATAATTATACTGTAACCTGGTAACTAAACCCCATTTTCCGATTAGTATAGCCCTGATTATAGGCTCCAGAAGGTCGCCTGACAATTTTAATCTTTTGTTTGAGTAATGGTCTATATCATCATGTTTTATTAACCCCTTCTGCAGGAGAAACAGTTTGTGCATAACGTTTATAAGATGCTTGGCCTTTTTTTGCCTGTCTGAAGGTTCCTGGCCAAGATGGGGCAGGAGGTAATAATCAAGAACTCTTTGAACCCTTTCAAATACCTGGGATTTTTGCATAACTCTCATTTTTTTGCCTATGTAGTCAAATGCCTCTTCCTGGTTGGTTACTTCTGTAGCGTATATGTTTAAATACAACTCACCAAGCCCTACATCAACCGTCTTGGATGAAATAATATCTATTATTTCCTTGTCAGATTCCAGACCAAGCGCTTTTATCAGAACAACTATAGGGATAGGCGTTTTTGTCAGATTTGCAAATTTTGATATTATAACTCCATTTTCTTTTCTTTCAAAAATATGCCTCTGTGTATACCCTCTGTTTTTGGAGTCTAACCGCACGCTTATAGTATCATCCTTTTTTTGCAGAATCGCTTTGTTTGTAACTATGTCCTCCGACATAATCAGGACTCTCTCGGTGCCATTGATTATAAAATAACCTCCGGGATCTTTTGGATCTTCCCCTGCTTTTATTGTTTCATCTTTATCCATCCCTGACAGATAGCACTTGTTTGATTTTACCATTACAGGAAGATCTCCCACGTAAATAAATTCTGTTTCATGCTCAATATCTTCAAATATTATTGTCATTTCAATTAGTAAAGGGGCAGAATACGTTAAATTCCTTAGCCGCGCCTCATAAGGCAGTATTTCCCTGACAGAACCATCACTTTCCTTTACTCTTGGGTTTCCTACCTTCACCCGTCCCAATTTGATCTTCAGATTTTCTTTGGTTGGAAGTTCAATTTTTATTTCACCAAGCTCATTGACTATATTTTGCAGTTTTTTGTCTATGAAATCATTATATGATTTAATCTGGTGTTCCACTAGTTTGCCTCCGCTTACGCACTCGTTTAAAAAACTTCTAATCATGTCAATCACTGTTCTTTTAAAACAACCCGGTAATAGATTGATTTTCCAACAAGAGAAGAATTACGCGTGATTTGTATTACATCGTTTTCTTTTGCGTTTAGTTCTTTCACAATAACATCACTTTCAAGAATTTTTGGCAGTTCTTTTCTGGTTATTCTAAGCATCTCCAGCAGACTTTTGACAGCGTCTTCCGAAAGAATTTCATGCTTTGGCACCATTTCGTGCGCTTGTATATTAAATGTCTTCAATGTATCACCAGATAAAAAAATATGGACCCAACGGGATTTTCACGTTACAAAATCAGGCATAATTACATATATTGGAACTTACCTCATTTTAAGATGAATTCCCCGACTGCAAGATTGGGCTTGAGTGCGAAGCACGAAACCCAAAAAGCGCCGGCTGATTTTGCAGCCGTTTTGAACCCGCGACACCCGGGTATCTTCTACAGATTCCGGTGCAGTAACCGTCTGGTTAAAAGCTTCACCCTCGTATTAAGAGCCCGGTGCTCTTCCAGACTGAGCTATGGGTCCACACCGTATTATAGCAATAACACTAATACATTATTTTATAGAATTTTGATGAGTGTCTAAAGGCATCTAACAAGGAGTAAAGCATATTTTGACCTCGGTATGTTATTTTGGCGAGTATCTTAAAAGTATAATCACAAAACTTTATAAAGTATATGGTTGTTTCTGCTGTTTTTTTACCTGAATTTGGTTATTTTTAGTGTTCACATGAGAAATAAGAGTTTTAAGCATAACTCAAAAAAGCGTTAAATCATAGTGAGACAACCTTGAACTCACATTAACAAACTAAGACCTTAATCTGTAATCTCACAAATGTTTTATGATTTTTTGATTAAAAAGCGCCCCGGCCGGGCAGATAATAGAAAATACGGCGCCTCATCATAACAGTTGTATACTCTACTCATTAATATTTCTATAAGGAACTATTTAAAGGTTACGCCTCTCTGGTTTTCCGTTTTTCCTTTGGGTTGTTCTCAAGAAATTCCGTGATAAGCCGGACCCATTCAGGTGTCCGTATTTCCTTTGTGTTTTTGTCGTCTTCTGCCATAGATTCTAATCCCTTTCCCGCATAAAATATCTGGTGCCTGCGGCGTGCTATTCATGCCTGTTGCATAGCATAAATGGCAGGGGGCAGTCATGAGGGTTATATCTTAACCTGTCTAATTCTACGGGATGTCTGAACCAAAGCCCGAACCAAGAGATAAGTACGCTTACTTAGACAACAGGATAGAGGGAAGGGGGCTTTTGAAGGAGATTACTTCCGAGAAGATAGGCCTGCTGAAGAACCGGATTGAGGAGATAGGCAGGTGGATGGATGAGCGGGGGGAGCTGAACAGGAAGTTTATTGACAAGATTGATTCTGAGCTGTTTGAGTTGGGGAAATTCCCGCTGTACCAGCACCTTGACGAGATGATTGGGCTTGAGCAGGAGAAGAGAAAGGAGGAGCTTGAGTTCTGGAATGACACGATGGAGCTTAGAAGGGAGTTGAAGGAGTTTTTGAGGAAATACAGGATAGGGCTTGAGAGGGTTAAAGTGTGGAGGGACCGGATGAAATAAAGTTAATAAGCGTTATAATATAATAGGATATATGGATTGTTTTTATAACACATACAGAAATAGTTTTAGTTAGCAGGGAAAAAAATAAATAGGCAGGAAAATGGGATCGAATAATAACATTCAAAGAGGTGGAGGGGAAGATGACTAACTTCAAAATTGCCGAATTGGTTAGGGCAGACAATAAATATGACATTACTCTATTCTCAAAGGAGAGTATAGACAATATTGAAGAAAAAATCATCGAAAAAGACGGAAAACCATACATACAGTGCCTAATCAGAGATAAAACAGTACTTGCCAAACCAGAAGAGATTATTCAACAACTGGTGTTGGACAAATTAATGGACGACTATGCTTATCCAAAAGAACTTATACGTGTTCTACATCCTATAAGATTTGGACGAGAAACAAAACAGGCAGACATAGTTATTCTAAACAAAAAAGACAAGAGCTCTATTTATT
>DAOVKX010000103.1 GCA_030631505.1 Candidatus Nanohaloarchaea archaeon | reverse complement strand
AGGGTTAACCACCCGCTTTTATCGAGTGTTGCGTTAGTTGCGGAGGAACCGAAAGGAACCGAACAAAGAATAGCGAAGCGTACACAGAGAATTAAGAAACAGAGGGGTCAGACCTCGACAGGCTGACCGAGAATAGCATTATTTTACCACAAAAAGATAAGAATTTGCTATAATAGTCATTGAAACAAGGAGGTTGTCAATGGCGAAATTTAAACCCTACCGAGCAGAACAATTAATGTTATTTCCAAATAGTATCAAAGATTACGTACCTGAAGATCATTTAGCAAGATTAGTTGATAAAGTGGTACAGGTGCTATCGAAACCAAATATTCAGAATCAGGACAAATATATACCATCCTAAGATAATAACAAAATTACTGTTTTATGGATATGCCATAGGCGAAAAAAACGGGCGAAAGATTTCTTCGAAAAATGAAACTGATACAGCCTTCATATATCTTGCCCAGATGTATAAGCCTGATTTTAGGAAGATAAACGATTTCAGGAAGAATAACATTGAGGAATTGTTGGAATATTTCATTGAGATTGTGCGTATGTGCAAAGAACTAGAATTAATAAAAGGTGGACAAATCAATATAGATGGGACAAAGATAAAGGCTAATGCCGCGGATCATCGGACAAAAACGAAAAAAGAATATCAGCAATGGGTAAAAAGGATTGATTAATAAGCACCGCCATTATTTTTATGCGGCATAACTTTTTTACTAGAGTTTATTACAGCTATATCAATGCAATCAAACCTTTAAAATGTCCGGCCTGTTGTATTTGCAATGACCCCATTTATATGGTATCCTTTTATACTTTTTTGTAAAGGGAGAAATGTCCACAATGTTTAACAAACAAGGTATAAAAGTCATTGCATTTTTTATTGTTCAAGTCTTCCTGCTATCCGGCATTAGCCAGGCAGCAGATGCTGCTGTTATTGATATGAACTGCCTGGCCCCTGTCTTAGAGATAGAGAGCGCGCAACTAAGAACTTTTTTTCTAAAAGATTCTATTAAGAGAAGAGTTCAGGAAAAAGATAGCAACACAGAGAATATAGGTTCCCAGTTTAAGCCTGTAGACATATCTCTTCAAGATTGGTTTATTAACGGGCACTTGGGAACTCTTTATCATAAATTAAAACATTCTAAGGATGTTTCAGAATTTGCTGATATGCTTGGTCAAAGAATAGGACTTTCACGAGACTACATTGAATTACTTCGTTATGCCGGATTGTTTCATGATTTCGACCCGCATCGTCCATTCAATACTCCAGCGAGAGTTCAGGAAACACTCCAACTATTGGCGGACGATTTTTTCGAAAAAAGTTCACTGGAAGGGATATCCGGGGAATCTCTGTTGAAAAAAAGACTAAACTGGACGGAACGAGAATATTATATTGTAAAAGCATTGATTTTAAGGACAGAATTTCCTTTTAGCGATTCTCACCCCAAATATGTTTCGAGCTCTCCTGTGGAAGAATACAGAAAAATACTTACCTTTATGAGGGAGAATGAGGCTTTTACGGAAAAGGATATTCTTTTTGTTTTGACCTTTGGGGCATATTTATCAGAATATGCTGATAAAACAAGCGTCTATGCTTTTATGTCCAGCGTTGATGATGCCTTGAATGTGCAACTTGAAGTCGTTAAAAATTATGTTACTGAGCTCAACATAAGGGAAGGTAAACCTGTTTTTACAATAGAAACATTCAATAATTATCAAAATTTTTTAGCAAAAATTGGTTCTGAGGAAGTATTTGAATTTGATTATCAGCTTGCTGAAGAATTCGGCATAGAGAATTTTTATTTATTGAGATTAAATGAATTTTTTAAGATCATGCCTAAAGATTATGAACAGAAAATCAGAACCGTTCAATGTGTGGGCAAAGCGTTTGAAGAGCAGATAATTCGTAACCCTAGTAACTATGAGGAAGCAGTTAGAGTGGCAGAGGAACAGGCAAAACAATTTTTGAAAACGTATAAAAGCAGGCAAATGTTAATGAGTCCTAAAACTATCAAACATACCACAATTAGTCTTACTAATAGAAAAAATATTTGGCTTTCACTGCAAGCTGAACAGGCAATATGAATTCTATTTCTGTGCCCAAAATGTGTCCAATTAAAGTGAATATGTTGTAAAATCTCCTCCAATCTTGTAGGAATGTAAGAGAGTATTATTTTAACAACTTATGCTGTAATTCGCTGCATATCAACAAATTGCAGAAATGGCCTTAACGAATTCTCTACTCTTCATCATTTATTTATCAACGGCCTAACCTAAATACTATTAATTATTTGCAGCTACCCAATTAAAACCAATATTGCTTAATGCCCAAACAGGGGTTTTTGTAGAATACAAGATTTTATGGTAAAATTTGTAAAAAGCGGCCGGAAAACCCCGGGCTTTAGCCCGGGGAGGGGATCCATTTTTCTAGTTTTTAAAAGCCAAACAGGATAGAGATGAAAACAAATAGAAGAAGTTTCAGAATTATTGCGAGTATTTTAATCTATGCTTTCTTGATGCTTGAGATATCTTGGGCAACAGCCAGCGATTGTCTTGCTCCTGCAATACAAGCAAATAAGCAGTTATTTGTTCAAAGTTTTGTTAATAGTAATGGGATTCTCCAGGACTCCAAGTTTTCTGCCCCAGCGCGTTTGATGGGATTAACAAGGAGTAAACCACAAAAATTAAATACAAATAAAATTGCACACCCTCAACAAATTAAAGAAAAGGAAGAAATTGGCAGAAAAATGAATGACAAGAGTCACGGATTTGTTTTTAATGCAATCTGTACTATAGCACATAAGGCGGCACAAGAAACGGGACTGCAAATAAAAGGTTTTAATTTAGGGGAAAAATGTAGCAATCCTGTAATGGAGGTTAAGT
>DAOVKX010000094.1 GCA_030631505.1 Candidatus Nanohaloarchaea archaeon | reverse complement strand
TTCTCTTTTATTGAATATATATCATTAAAGAGTCTCTTACGACTTTTTTTAACACCCTCATCTTCTTTGATTTTTACCTGCTCTTTTCTGGGATTTGCTAATCTACCTACATATTCAACTTCCTCAATAATTTTCCTGTCCTTATCTTTACCGAATATCATTTTAATCCCACTTATTTTTTGGGTCTAGTGTATTTAATATCCTGTTTGTCTCTTTCAATGCCCACTCAGCATCTTTCTTATTAAATTTAATTTGTAAATGTGCAGCTTTGTTTCTCATTGCTCTTATCTCTTTAATTGAGCTTACTAACTTGTTATCAATTATCTTATTCTTAATACCAATATCCAGTAGTTGATGTAAGGTATACCTCCTAGGGTCTAAATTGGTTTTATCTAAAATCTTTTTCTGTAAAGCAATCTCGATGAGTCTACCCATTTCAATTAAAGCAGGAGAATAAAATTCTTGTTTATATAATTCCTCCGCCTGTTTAATTATTTTTTCTTCTGAAGATTGTATTGCTTTAACTGTTTCAGTCTTTTGTCTTTTGGAGATAGAGTCCTTTAACCCCCATCCACTAATAGCTGCGACAATTAAACTTAAAATACTGAAAATCATAGAAATTATAGACGCATAATCAACAAATAAATTCCTTAGATAATTGATTCCATATGATAAAAAATGGGTGATTATTGCTAACGGAAAGATGATTAATGAAAGAGCGAAAAAGAGGTCACCAATATCTTTAAAATATCTAAATCCAGTCCATTCCTTAGGTGATGGTTTTCGGGTATAATCAAAAGCATAGGAATATACGCAAATGAATAAAAGAAAAAGCATTCCGTTAAAAACAGATATCAGAGAATATTCATATGGTCCAAAAAACAATTTTATTTCTTCAAAGAAATCTGAATAAAAATTTAAAGCGATGAAAGCTGCAAACAGTGCTACAATAAATCCTGATTTTTCTCCAAAATTTTAATCTGACATTTTAATCTTTTCTCCCAATTTGCGTGGGACATTCTGGTCAAGTTGGACACTTAGGATGAAGAACTCCAGTTAATAGTTTTAAGCTCCCACCTGATTTATCCTTTAGTGGATTCATCTTAGTTTTCTCACCCCTAACAAGTTACGCATATACTATAAAATATATATGAGATATAAAGTAATTCAAGGTTTTTCTCACCCCCTCCTTTTTAAGCCCAATATCCAACTTCATACTCTTTAAAATCAGGATTCCAAAATTCCTGAAACCTTTTTCTGGCCTATTGTTAGAATAAAGCCGGTTAATCGCGGCCCGTGTTTTTTGTTCAGTAAAGCCATGTAGCACGCTTCAAAAAACTCTTTGTTGTTCAGGTTGTTTTCCTGTATTATTTTTTTGAACAGTTCAAATAATTCAGGTTCGTTGTATTTCTTCTTTCCTAATTCTTCAGCCAAGTTCCCCAAAGCAGAAATTTGTTCTTTGGACAGTTTTCTCTTTACGCTTGCGGGAACTGTTTTATTTAATTCAAACCTGTATTCTTTTGGAGCAAACTCCTTAACCCATTTGTCTGCAAATTTCAGCCGGTCTACAACATAAGTTTTATCCTGATTTGAAATTAATTTACCCACATGTCCTGTTTTTATCATTATATCTATTGCTTTGTTCACATCTTTTGTTATCTGCATAAGTGAAACTGCATAAGTAAAAGGAATCTGCAGCGGCATAGTCTTCCTGACTTTGCCTACATGAGATAATGTATAAACACGTTTTTCATGCTCTGATTCCTTCTCATTTGCAGCTTTTTCTTTGTTGTAATATATTCGCTCAGTTCTGTCATATGCTTCATAAAGCAATATAATCTTATTGGTATTTACAGGGTCAAAATCAATAACTGCATGCGGTCGGGTTTTTACAAGAAGGTACCGTAGTAAGTTCGCAGGAGCATAATCAGTCATGTCTGCAAAACTAACACCCATACCTTTAGAGGTGCTCATTTTTTTGCCGCCTATTGTAAAGAACTCATACCCCCTCCCTATTTTTTCCCCTGTTGAAGGATACGGTGGGGGATAATTAAATACTTCGTCACTTATTGTAACAGCAACACTCCGCGCGCCGCCAGGAGTAAAATGGTCTTTGCCTGCAGTTTCCACAACAACACCAATTGTAGGCCATTTAGCTGCCCATTCAACCTTCCATGGGAACTTGCCATTACCATTATAAGGGCTTATCTCCCCCTCATAACCGCAGCCCTTAGCCCATGCAACAAGGTTTGGTTCACATCTGTATTTCACAACTTCGCGTTCTTTATCCCACTTGTAAGCATATGTAGTCCCTATTTTCCCGCATTTCCCGCATATAGGATTAAATGGAAGGCGCTTTGTCCCAATTGACCCCTTTCGTGAAAACCTGCCATAAATTTCCTTAATTTTATCTGCATTATCAAGTGCAGTTTTTATAGTTTGATTAAATAAACCCCTATCATACACCTCACCAGTGCTCTGTATTTCAGCTTCAATACCAAACTCTTTAAATCTCTCAACACACTCGGAAAAATAATAATCAGCAAAACTTTTGTACCCTTTCACAGGCGAAGGGATATTTCTAAAAGGCATACCTAAATATTCTTTATATTTTGAACCAAGATCTTTGTTCAGTTTATCAAAAGGATCTATATCATCAGATGATAATATAAACCGTGCTTTCATACCTTTATCACGCATCGCTTTTGCAATCAAGTCATGAATTATCCAACCTCTGCCAGCACCAATATGTATCCTGCCAGATGGCGTTTTTTCATCATAGACGATATACCCATTCTTCTTTACAACTTTTTTAAGAATAGGATTTTCATCAACGCGTTTTTTCGCAATCTCTGCAATCCTGTCCGCCCAGTGAATAAGTCCTTTCATATCATCACATTAATTATTTTATCGTACTATATAATATTATTTCAAGAATAAATTAAGCAATTGTCAATCTAAGAATATTTTATCATCTGATTTCTCTTTGGCCCAACAGAAACCCAAGAGATAGAAACCCCTAACTTTTCAGAAATCATATCCAAATAAACTTTAGCTTCTTCAGGCAAAGCTTCCTTGCCTCCCGTTACTATTTCATCCCAATCGTTTTCAGTCAAAGCAGGCCAGCTATCTAAAGTTTTGTACAGGGGTTCAACTCGTTCCAAATCCTCTGAGGAAAACGGGAAATTTTCTGCCTCCCAGATTAAACCATCATCAAGTCCATACATCTCACAAACAAGTATTTTATCCAGCCCGCTTAATATGTCCAGTTTAGTCACAATTATTTCATCTGGCTGGGTTTTACTTACAGCATATTTAAGAGCAACTAAATCCAGCCACCCAACACTCCTTGCTCTTCCGGTTGTAGTCCCATACTCTTTACCAAGCCCCACCAGCTCCTCATTAAGTTTACCATCAATTTTCGTAGGAAACGGCCCATCACCAACTCTCGTTGTATAAGCCTTCATAAC
>DAOVKX010000051.1 GCA_030631505.1 Candidatus Nanohaloarchaea archaeon | reverse complement strand
GCTTATGTCGGGGATTCTATACTTGGGGAGAATGTCAATTATGGCGCAGGAGCTGTAAGCGCTAATTTGAGGCATGATAATAACCATATCCACTCTTTCATTAAAGATGGTTTAATCGGCACTAAAAGAAAAAAACTTGGAGTGATTATAGGAGACAATGCGAAAATCGGGATTAACACATCCATTTATCCCGGGAGAAAAATATGGCCTAACAAAGTCACAATGCCCTGTGAAGTTATAACAAAGGATGTAGTGTAAATGTGTGGTATAATTGGCTATGTGGGGAATCAAAATGCTCATGGGATTGTCATAGATGGCTTAAAAAGACTTGAATACAGAGGTTATGATTCTTTTGGATTTGCTATTTTGAAGGAGAGGAATTTTGAGATATTCAAGAATGTTGGCAGGATCAGTGAATTTTCTTCGGATTTTAATGGGATTTGCGATTTGTCAATAGGCCATACCCGGTGGGCTACGCATGGTGGCGTAACAAAGGAAAATGCGCACCCTCATGTTGATTGCACGGGAAAAATAATTGTTGTGCATAATGGGATAATAGACAATTTTCAGGAATTAAAACAAGATTTGGAAAAGCAGGGGCATGTGTTTAAATCACAGACAGATACAGAGATTTTACCCCACCTGATCGAGGAGCATATGAAACGTGGCAGTTCATTTGAAGAGGCAGTTTCCAAATCAATTGGGCAGTTGGAAGGTTCTTATGCCTTTATCACTGCGTTTTCGGGAGAACCTGATAAACTCATAGGAGCAAGAAATGGCGCCCCACTGGTTGTTGGTCTTAGTGATACAGGGCATTTCATAGCGTCTGATCCTATAGCTTTTTTAGAACATACAAAAAATGCGGTTTTTCTTGACGACAGCGAAATAGTTATTCTTAATGGAGAAAACGCTGAGTTTTTCAAAGAAGGAAAAAATGTAGAAAAATCCAGCAAGGAACTTGAATGGGATTCAGAGAACATAAGCAAAAATGGATTTGAACATTACATGTTGAAAGAGATACATGAACAGCCTTTGGTTTTAAAACAAACTCTTTTGCAGGACAAAGAGAAATTAAAAAAAGCGGCTGAAGAGGTTCTTAATTCCCGGCGTGTCTGCATTGTTGCCTGCGGTACATCAAGACATGCTGGTTTGGTCGGAAGGTATATTATATCAGAACTTGCTGGAAAATATTGCGAGGTTTATATGGCATCTGAGTTTCAGTATCTTGCGCCCAAGGACACTCTGGTTATAGCAGTTTCCCAATCCGGCGAAACCGCAGATGTTCTGGAAGGGGTTAAAAAAGCCAAAGAAAAAGGCTGCAAAATTATTTCAGTTGTTAACGCCAAAAGCTCAACTCTGGACAGGGAAAGCGATATAAGCTTATACCTGAACTGCGGTCCTGAGATAGCGGTTGCTTCAACCAAGGCATTTACATCCCAGGTAACGCTTTTTTACCTTCTTGCGTATGCTATGGCCGGTCGATTAGAATGCGGTATAGAGTTTCTGAATGAAATGCCGGGCAAGATAATGCAGACTATAAATGAAACAGAAGGTTCTGCCCAGAATCTAGCAAACTTTCTGAAGGACAAAAATGACATTTATTTTATTGCAAGGGGGGAGAATTTCGCTGTTGCCACAGAGGGCGCCCTGAAAATGAAAGAGGTTTCTTACATTCATGCAGAAGGTATGCCCGCAGGTGAGTTGAAACATGGAACATTGGCTTTGATAGAAAAGGGCGTTCCTGTTGTTGTTATATGCCCTGAAGATCATACTCACATAGACACACTGAACAATGCAATGGAGGTCAAGGCAAGGGGTGGTATAATCATTGGCATAAGCAATGTTAAGAATGAAATATTTGATTACTGGCTGAAAATCCCAAAAGCAGAGCCGATTTTTTACCCGATACTTGCCAACATCCCATGCCAGTTGCTTGCTTACTACACAGCGCTGGCGAGAGGATGTGATGTGGACAAACCGCGAAATCTGGCAAAGAGCGTTACTGTCAAGTAACTTTTTAAAATTTTTGGACTAATATATTTTATAAAGATTTTGATTAAAGGTGATTGTAATGCCAAGATTTGTGCCAGGTTCACAAGAAGAGAAAGATTGGTGGAAACTACGTAGAAGAGAGCTTGAAATTATTTGGGGTGCTAGGGAAAAAAGAAAACTGGAAGCTTTATTGAATGTTCCAATTTCTGTTTCTGAGTTTTTTGAAACTGTGCCAGAGAGCAGACCTGAAAAGGAGTTAATGTATGTTGGTCTTCAAACTAAAAACCCTCTAATAGTTAAAGATTTTCTTGAGGATAGGAAAATAGATTATATTTGTATTAATGATATTAATGAACAAAAGGGAGAAGATAAGAGGTATATAACTTTAGTTCCTGTTGGTTCTTATGTTCGTAATCTTCTTAAACCATATTTTCCTGATGGATTCTTTAGTTCAGATAATCCTCAAAGTGTGTATGACGAATTAATAAATTTAAACCAGCAAGTCAAATAATTAAACATGATGCATATTCGTAAGGTTCGGGATTATATGACAAAGAGGGTTGTTTCCTTCAAGCCGGATGAAAATTTACGTAATGTTGTTGAAAAACTTACGAGGAAAAGAATTTCAGGCGCTCCCATAATAGATAAAGACAAAAAGGTCGTGGGTGTTATCTGCTCTTCTGACCTTGCAAAAAACCTGAGTTCTGAGCTTCCTTTCATGTGCGCTCCTGTTCCTTCTATGTTAGGGTTTGTATACGCATTTGTTAAAGCCAAGAGAAAATGGAATGAGCTTATGCATTCTCTTCACATAAACATAAATACAACAAGAATAGATGACATGATGGTTACGGGCGTTGTTACCACGCCGCCTGATGCGTCTATATACGAGGCAGCAACTTTAATGAAACTGAAAAAAGTGAGCCGACTGCCTGTTGTTAATGAGAACGACAAGCTGATAGGAATAATAACGCGGCAGGATGTAATAAGGTCTATGATTGATTAGTGTTGTTTAGAATTAGATTTTTTCTTTTGTTATTGGTTCATATTTTTCCAGAAATGATTTGTATTCTTCTATCTTCTTTTTTATATCATCCAGAGCCATTTCATGGAGTTTATCCAATATTTCTTTAGATTCAACATTGAACTTATAACGTAATTCTTTAGTACCCTCGTGCTTTATTTGCTCTACAAAACCTTCCTTCTCAAGTTTTTCCATATATTTTGAAATACAGGACTCCTGTAAGTTCATCATATCTACAATTTCCTTTCTTGATGTAGGTTCACTCCTATTTGTTAGGTAATGCAGTAGATTAATATTTTTTGGATTACTCCGTGTACCAAATTGCTCAATCATCTCGTGTATAATCTCTTTTTTTGACATTTTCTTTTTGTGTTTTTCAATCTCTCCCATATCCATTTTTTCAATTGAAAACTTTAAATTCTTTTAATAAGAAAAATATGAGCCCGGAGGGATTCGAACCCCCGACCTATTGGTCCGAAGCCAATCGCTCTATCTGCCTGAACTACAAATAATCAATTGAAGTTCACCAGGCTGAGCCACGGGCCCATATTTATATCTCTGTTTATAGATTTATAAATTATTTAAGGGTCTGCAAAGTTTTAAATTTGCATCGTTTGGCTCGCTTTAGAAATTAAGATTTGGGATTTATTCCACATTATTGTGCAACATTTTGTCTTCTGCAATACCTTTTCTTTTAATAAGCCAGTTTATTATCAGTTCCATACATTTATCCGCTTTATGTTCAAATTCAGAGCCGTAATAACCAATAGGTTCAAGATCTTTTTTTATCTGTGCAACTTCATAGTCTGGAACATCTTTTGTTCTGCCTTTTATTTTTATCAGGAAATCAGAACTTTTTCCAAGAGAGGTCTCTGGTTTTGATGTTAATGTTGCTATTACAGCGCCTTCTTTTTTCCCTGTTTCTGCGGCAGTAACTACATAATTTGTTTTTCCAGAACCTGACACGCAAAATAGCACATCTTTGTTTCCTTCCTCTATTGGTGGCGTGAACGTTTCCCCAATTGCGTATAATTCCCATTTGCCTGTCTGCTTTAGCCGCATAAAACATTTTTTAGCTGTTAATTCTGATCTTCCTCTGCCGCAAATAAAGATTCTCTTTGCATCATAAAGGCAATTTGTCAAACTTTCTACTTCTTTTGATTGGGTTTTAATCTCTTTGTACAAGTCTTTTTCCCATTTTTCGAAATATTTTTTTGGCTTGATGAATTTGTTTATGTTGAATTTAATATTATCATCGCTCATAAAGTATATAGGTATGGAAAAAATTAAATATCTGTTCCTCATTGTATCAAATGAGAAAATAAAACCTTTTTATATCTATCGGGTTATAATTAACTTATAGAATAATGAAAGTTGGGGTTTTGGCCCTTTCTTTGCATTATGTTATATATGGAGGAATAGACATGAGAGACTTTGATAATAGGCGCGGTGGTTTCCGAAGGGATTCCGGACCGCAGACTATGCATAAAGCAACTTGCGCCGAATGCGGCAAGGAATGCGAAGTTCCGTTCAAGCCTGATGGAAGCAGACCTGTTTACTGCCGAGATTGCTATGCAAAAAAGAGAGGATATTAGATATTAATTCTTTATGCGGTTAAGATTCTAAGTTCTTTATGAATTAGGTTTTTTATTTTTTTATTTTGTTTTTTCTTCAATCATTTTTCTTGCAGTTTTTGCATCAACAGAACCTTTGGATTCACGCATTACCTGGCCGACCAGAAAATGCAATGCTTTTTCTTCGCCTGATTTGTAGTCTTTGACTGCCTGCTTGTTGTTTTCTAAGACGTTCTGAACAATTTTTTGGATATCTTCTTTCTTTTCTGTTTTTCCAAACTCATATTTTTTTATTATTGTCTGAGGGTTTTTTTTGTCCTCGACCATTTTTCTTAAAACCATTTCAGTGGAATGGTCACTTAGTTCTCCTTTTTTGAACGAAACCAGCAAGTCTGAAATCCATTCCTCTTTTATGCCTGAGCTGATGAATTTTAATCCGTTCCAGTTCAGAGTTTTTTTAAATGGTCCTGCAATCCATGATGCAGCTATTTTAACCCCGACTTTTTTGCTGACTTTTTCAAACAAGTCTGCAAGTTCTTTTTCAGAGACAAGACTTTCCGCTGCCTTTTCGCTTATGCAGTATTGTTTTACAAACCGTTTTCTTTTTTCGTCCGGGAGTTCAGGGATTTTGTTTCTTAATCTTTCTTTTAATTTTTGCGGGATTTCAATTACGGTCAAATCCGGTTCAAATATATAGCCGTAGTCCTCTTCTGTTTCCTTAGTCCTGAGCAGTCGGGTGGTTCCTGAATCAGGATTCCATGCTCTTGTTTCCTGGGTGATTTCTCTTCCCCGTTTTATCATGTTTTTTTGCCTTAATGCTTCGTAACTCAAAGCCCGTTCAATTTCCTTTGTGCCTGTTATGTTTTTCACTTCAGTTCTTTGGTGGCCTTTTATTGAAAGGTTTGCGTCTGATTTTATGCTTGCGTCTGATTCCAGTTCATAAACGTTCAGGTATTCCAGAATCATTGAAAGTTTCTGGAGGTAGATACGGGCTTCTTTTGGCGAGTTGAAATCAGGTTCTGTGACGATTTCAATCAGGGGGGTGCCAGACCTGTTGTAATCAACCAAAGTATGCATGCCGCCCATTCCCCCAATGTGCACAAGTTTGGCAGGATCTTCTTCTATGTGCAGTCTTGTTATCCTTATTTTCTTCTTTTTTCCGTCAATGTCAATCTCTAAAAAGCCATTTTCAGCAAGAGGTATTTCATATTGCGTTATCTGGAAGTTCTTTGACATGTCAGGATAGAAATAGGTTTTTCTTGAGAAAAATATGTCTTTGTTTATTTTGCAGTTCAGCGCAATGGCAACTTTTGTCGCGTATTCAACGACCTTTTCATTTAACACCGGCTTTGAGCCGGGCATCCCCAGGCAACATTCACAGGTTAAAGTGTTTGGCTTTATCTCTTTTCCCCCTGTTGAGACTGGGTTTTTACACTGACAGAACACCTTGCTTTCAGTGTTCAACTGGCAGTGCGTCTCAAGACCAATCATGACTTCCATATAATTATTAATATTCAGGAAAATTTAAAGGTTTGTCAGCAAGCGTTGGATTTAAATAGTTATTGTTACTGATTATATATTAACTATTTAATGGTGGTATTGATGAGTTATGTGTCTATAAATGGGTATACACAGGCAATGATAAATCACTTGAACGGAGCTCCTGAGGAAGATCATTGTTCTATAATGGAATGGTATGACAGAATTTTAGAAAAAAATGAAAGCGTCCAGAAGTTCTTTCATGAGTTTCTTGATGTCGAAAATATAAGAAAATGCAGGGAAAGTTCCTCCATAGGGCGAATTCCGGAAAGGATAGTGCAGAAAATTGTTAATGGTTATAAGAGTCTTACTGAACTCAGAGGTAGTGAGTATATCAGGAGAGACCAAATAAGTATGCGCAATCTGGATTCAACTCTCGGCAACGTAGGAGAACCAGAAAGGCCTGCTTATGACTTAACTATGTTCCCAAAGTTTGGAGAACCTGACCGGTTCTGAGTATTTTCTCTTCCTGCAGATAGTCTCCTAAAATATGCAGGCCAACAGGCATATTGTCTGCTTTTCCGCAAGGCAATGATAAATGCGGAATTCCTGCAAGATTAGGACCTACTGTTAAAATGTCCATTGCGTACTGCTCAACTGGTGTCAGTTTTTCAATTTCAGAGAACTTTGGGGCAGTAATCGGCATTGCCGGTGCAACGAGAACATCGCAGTTCTTAAATGCTTTTCTGAAGTCGTTTATTATCAAAGTTCTTACTTTCATTGCTTTCAGATAATACTGGTCCCTGTAGCCGGCCATTCTTGTGTAAGTTCCGAGTATTATCCTTCTTTTGGCTTCCTCTCCAAAACCACTTGAGCGAACCTTTGAGAAATATTCGTTGAAAGTTCCTTCAAGCTTCTGATGCATGCCGTATCTCATCCCGCAGTATTTTGCCAGATTTGTTGATGCCTCTGCGGTTGCTATTATGTAATATGCAGGAATCACATATTTTGTGTTTGGCAGGGACACTTTTTTTACTTTAGCTCCCAAACTTTCCAACTTATTTATCGCGTTCAGAATGACTTTCTCAACTTTTTCATCTATGCCTTCAAAATATTCTTTGGGTATGCCGATTTTCAGCCCTTTTACGTCTTTTTTCAGGTTTTTTGTATAGTCAGTTTTGCCTTTGTT
>DAOVKX010000093.1 GCA_030631505.1 Candidatus Nanohaloarchaea archaeon | reverse complement strand
GAGGAATATGAAATTGATGAAGAAAGAGTTCAGGAAGCCCTAAGGGAAGGATATGCAGAACTGGGATACAAAGAGAGTGTAATAGAAGAAATAATAAGGATTCAGAATTATATTTAAGTAGATAAAACTTTATTATTAGATTATAATAAGCTATTATGGTGATTAAATGAGATTTTATGCAGTAGGCGGATACAACGAAGTAGGAAAAAATATGAGCGCTCTCGAAGTCAACGGAGAAACAGTCATAGTAGATATGGGAACACATATGGATAAGCTGATAGCTATGTCAGACGATTACGAAACCTCTGACACAGGAGAGCTTACCAGCAACGGAGTTTTACCTGATGATAAACTTCTGAACGGGAAAAATGTAAAGGCAATCATAATTTCACATGGCCATCTGGACCATGTCAATGCTATACCAAAACTCGCAGAGAAATACAACTGCCCTATATTCGGAACCCCATACACTATTGAAATTATAAAGAGAATACTGCAGAATCACAAGAAAAAAAAATTAATCAAAAATCTTTATGTTATGAATTGCGGTGATACTGCGGAAATTTCCAAAAATTTCCAGTTTGAATTTGTCAACACAACCCACAGCATCCCGCATTCAACACTTATAGCATTGTACACTCCTGAAGGAACTGTGGCTTTTGCTTATGATTATAAACTTGACAATACCCCCACATTAGGAGAAAAACCCAACTACGCCAAAATAAAAAAACTGGGTAAAAATGGTATTAAACTGCTCATATGCGAATGTGTGCGAGTAAGAGATGAGATGAGAACTCCATCGGAACAGATTGCAAAGATAATGGTCCACGACGCGCTTGAGAGAGCGTATGAGGACAGTTCTGCAGTCATAATAACAACTTTTGCTTCGCAGATAGCAAGGTTAAAGGGCATAATCGAATCAAACAATGGCAGAAGAAAAATATTAATGCTCGGCCGTTCCATGGAAAACTATATCTCAGCAGCAGAATCCCTCGGTCTGATAGATACAACAGGAGTTGAACTCTATGGAAGAGGAAAAACAGTTAGAGGAGCGCTCTCAGGAATCAAGAACCCTGAAGAATACCTTATAGTATGCACAGGCAACCAGGGAGAGCCAAACTCAGTTCTGGCAAGAATTTCAAGAAAGGAATACAAGTTCTCACTGAAAAAAGAAGATCAGGTCATATTCTCTTCTGAGATTATACCCACGCCAGTGAACAGGGCAAACAGATATGTTGTTGAGAGCACATTGAAAGACCAGGGAGCAAGAATTTTATCAGATGTCCATGTTTCAGGACATGCGATGAGAGAAGACCATAGGGACCTGCTGAAGATGTTAAGCCCTCAATATGTGATTCCCTGCCATGGAGAAACCGAGCGGCTTGCAAGTTACGCAAGCTTAGCTACAGAAGAAGGCTACGTAATTGGCGGCACAGTCAGGATTATGCAGAACGGGCGGTATGTTGATTTGAAATAGCAACTATCAGTGTTTTCTTTAAAGCCCGGAGAGATAATGAGGGAACGCTTTCCCTAATAAGCTATCTATGTATTTTATTATTTTCTCATTCTCTCCTATTTCTTTTTTGTTTACTGTGTCTAACCCGATTATAATTCCTTCATTAGGTGTATTTAGAAGTTGAATTTCCTTTCCTCTTATTTGTAGTGTTCTAAGTATTTTTCGTATGTCTTCTATATCTTCTGAAATATAATCTCCTTCTGGTCGTTTATTACCATAAGGAATATTATCCAAATATCCACTTTTAACTGAACATCCACTTTTACGAAACTCTGCTATTGTATTTATATAGGGACCTAATTGCCCTATTGTTGTTTCCACCCCAGTTACTATACTTTTACGCAACAAGGTTTCCAAACGTCCGTTATTTACATTATACCCTACTTTTACAGGAACCATAACTAACCAATTATATAAAAATTCTTGACTATCAAAGCGACGCCCATCAATAGTAGTCCCTTCATTGTTAATGTTAGTTTCTAATCTTGCTATCCTTTCTGCCATAGTTTCAAAATCCCCCATGCAACTCACCACTCTAACATAGTAACATAAACTTTATAAGTATTTGGTTTTTAACATCCATTAACAATAAAACACCCCATAACCAAAATTAATATTGTTGATATAATATGAAAGCAACAAAATTTTTAATAATCTTAAATACATTAATTTTCATCAGCGTTTTTGCCCTGCCAGAACCTTTGTTCTCGCAGACCTTTGAGATTTTCAGCGTGAGTTCCGCTTCTCTTTTGAACGGAAGTTTCTGGACGATAATAACCGCTATGTTTCTCCATGCAAGCGCTTCGCATTTGTTCTTCAATATGCTCGGGCTTCATTACTTCGGCAATGTTGTTGAGGAAAAACTTGGCTCAAAATCATTTTTATTGGTTTATTTCGCAGGTGGGGTCATTGGTGATTTGTTCTATTGTTTTTTTACGCCCGGACCTTCTGCTGTCGGCGCATCCGGCGCAATATTCGGAATTTTAGGCGCGGCAATGCTACTCAACCCATCAAAATCCATTGACCTTTATATTTTTCCATTGCCTGTTGGTATAATAGGCATCCTCTATACATTGATTCAGATAACATTTTTTACTCTCCAGTTAGAAGGCCTGAGAACTGTCGTCGGCTACTCTGCCCATATTGGCGGTCTGGCAGGCGGCAGTACCCTCACCTTCCTGATGAAGCCATTCAAGAGCATCAGGGGCGTCATATGGCTCATGATTTTTGCCATAATGCTGGTTTATCTTTATCCTTATATCAGCATCATAATCGGAATCGGTGGTTTTATTCTGAATATAATAGATAGTGTAGTTGGTTTTGTTTTGTACGGCCTGGCAGGAGCAGTGAAGTATTTGGTTTTTGGGTAAAAGAAAGTGACAAGCAAAACTGTCATAAACGCTCTCTTATTATATTCCCCAATTTGTGTATTATTTTGTTTATGATGTCTTTTTTCCGCTCTAAGTAATCATATTCAACAAAAAAGCCATTGTACGCTATTTTGTTTCTCAAAATTCTTAATTCATTTATGACAGATATTTCCCGTTCTGAAAATTGTTTATAGTTGTTCTCAAGATACTCTATTAATCTTTTATGCGAACCTTCACCATATGTCTTGTATCCGTCAAGCAAAAGAATAACCGAAATAAGTTCCCTTACTATGCTCAAAAATCCTCCTGATTTTTGGCACACCAAAAATTGCTTTACAATTTTTTAGTGTATCATAATATTCTTTCGTAAGATTTGATGGAAATGCTCTTTCATCTATTGTTTCAATCATCTTAATGCTCGTTTCTGCCATTTTAAGAATTGACTTTGCTTTCTTCTTATCCGGAACTACTTTAATCAAACCATCCATTCAAAACGCCTCAAGATAACCCTTCAACACGACTCCATTGATTATGTTATCTTTAAGTTCTTCGCTCAGTTCATTAAAATTTTTGCTGAAAAATATGCTTATTTTTCTGTTTAATTTTTTCTCAAAT
>DAOVKX010000098.1 GCA_030631505.1 Candidatus Nanohaloarchaea archaeon | reverse complement strand
GGTGAAATTACAGAAGTTAACACCAAAAAAACAGAAGTCCGCATAAAAGGAATAACCGGAAAAAAGGTTGGCGGAACAGAAATCCAGATACCTCTACATCCTTCAAACCTGAGGATAATAAAGCTGAATCTGGATGACCCAAAAAGAATTGAAAGTCTGAAAAGGAAGTGATGTAATGCATTTAAAAAGATTAGCGGCATCAAAACATTATCCAATTAAAAGGAAAGAAACAAAGTTCACGGTTTCTCCCAGCCCCGGCCCTCATAAAAAGGGCGAATGTATTCCGCTGCAAATAATCATAAGGGATGTATTGGGATATGGCTCAACAGCAAAGGAAGCCAAAAAGATAATCAAAACGGGTAAAATCAAAATTGACGGCAGGGTAAGAAAAGACCACAAATATCCTGTTGGTCTTATGGGTATCGTGAAAATAGAGGAAGCGGGCGAATGCTACAAAGTCATTCCCGGAAAGGGAAAACTCACGGTTTCAAAAATATCGAAAAAAGAGGCAGAGACCAAATTATGCAAAATAACGAACAAACACATTGTAAAAAAAGGGCTGGTGCAGCTAAATCTTCATGACGGAGGGAACATACTTCTTAATCCAAAAAAAGACAAGAACCTTAAAGATTACAATACGGGAGACACTTTAATGATTTCAATCCCGGAGAAGAAGATAATGAAACATCTGGTCTTTAAAAAAGCCAGTTGCGGCGTCGTGGTAAAAGGGCGGCACATAGGTACGACAGGGACTATAAAAGACGTGCATATAATTAAAGGCAATGAACCAAATAAAGCCACAATAGAAACAGACGGAAAAACAATCCAGACATTAAAGGACAACATCTTCATTACAGGAATTAAATAAATAAGTGTGTGAAATGGCAGAAAACCCTATGATAAAAATAAAAATTGTAAAAGTAATCCTTAATATAGGCGTTGGTGAAAGCGGTGACGCTATCGAAAAAGCATATGTCCTTGCAGAACGGCTCACAGGACACAAACCTGTAAGAACCACCTCCACAAAAAAGGCGAGAACCTTTAAGATGAGCAAAGGCAAAAATATTGGAGTTAAGGTTACTCTCCGAGGTGATGATAAAGTAAAATTCCTGAAAAAAGTTCTGGCGGCTGTAAATAATCAACTGAAACGCTCAAGTTTTGATAACGAAGGCAACTTTGGTTTTGGAATAAGTGAGTATCTGGAAATTCCAGGCGAAAAATATGACCCCAAACTGGGTGTAATCGGCATGAATATCAATGTGCTGCTTGAAAGGTCCGGTTTCAGGGTGAAAAGAAGAAAGCTGATGAAAAGGAGAATTCCCAGAAACCATAGAGTGTCAAAAGAGGATGCAATAACTTTTGCCGAGAAAGAGCTAGGGGTTGAAATTGTATGATAAAAAAATATGAAAACCTGCTGAAACAAATCGCAGGAAAGAAAGCCAAATCAGAAAAATTTAAAAAACATAATCTTCCGAAAGAGAGGAAATTCGGGAAAGGCCTGCATGTCTGCAGAAGATGCGGCAGGAGAGGCACGGGCATTATCAGGAAATATGAACTCAACTATTGCCGCCAGTGTATGAGGGAAGTTGCCAGAAAACTTGGCTTTGAAAAATATAATTAAGGTGAAAAAATGAGACATGATATATTAGCGGATATGTTCTCTGCGATAAAAAATGCGGAGATTGTCGGAAAATCTCACTGCATAGTCAAACCAACTTCAAAATTAATGAAAAGCATACTTGAAGTTATGAAAAAAGAAGGGTATATTGTTGATTTTAAACATATTGAAAACAACAGTGGCGGGATGATAAAAGTCACCCTGAAAGGCAGAATAAATAACTGCAGGGTTATAAAACCGCAACATTCGCTCAAGAAAAACGAGTATGAAAAATGGGAGAAAAGGTACCTTCCGGCCTCAGGAGTTGGCGCATTAATTATTTCAACGCCAAAAGGAGTTCTTATGCATGAAGAAGCAAAGGGAAAATACGGCGGAATTCTTCTGGCTTACGTTTACTAGGTGAACAACACATGGCAACTGAAAAGATTATTGAAATTACAGATGGCGTCAGGGCAGAAAAAGACGGGGATGCACTGAAAATAACAGGCCCAAGAGGCGAAGTAAAAAGAAACTTTGTTCATCCAAGAGTAAAAATAACTGTGAACTCAAACATAGTCATTAAATCAGACTCTGAAGGGAAGGCTGACAGAGCTGTAATCAACACATGGGCAGCACATATGAGGAACATGATGGATGGTGTTACAAACGGGTATAAATATATATTAAAAATCGTTTACTCCCACTTTCCCATGACAATAGAATTAAAAGGCCGTGTTATTGAACTCAAAAACTTTCTGGGCGGCCGCGGGATAAGAACTGCCAGGATACTTGGCGATACTGAAGTTGAAATACAAAAAGAAGAAATCATAGTAAGCGGGATAAACAAAGAAGATGCCGGCCAGACTGCAGCCAATATTGAACAAATGTGCTCAGATACAGGCGGCAAAGACATCAGAGTGTTCCATGACGGACTATATATATCCAGCAAGGGTGTGCGGAATGATTAAAAAATTACTTGAATTGCGAAAACAAATAAAGAAAAAAAAGCCCACTTTTAAGCGGCCTGATTACCATAAATGGAAAAGACTCGGTACTGAGTGGAGAAAACCCAAAGGTCGGCATCATAAGGTACGAAAAAGAAAAAGAGGAAGTCTTCCAAGTCCAAGTTACAGTTCACCAGCAAAGGTTAGAGGTTTGCACGCTTCCGGTATGAAAGAAAAGGCCGTATATAATGCATCTGAACTGGAAAACATGAATTCCAAAACAGACGTGATAAGGATAGGAAAAAGTGTCGGTAAAAGAAAGAGACTTGTCATATTGGAAAAGGCAAAGCTCCTTGGAATCCGGGTGTTAAATCCTGGATTAAAGACCCTGAATGCAATAAAGAAAATGAAAGAGGACAAAAAGAAAAAAGAAACCGAAAAGAAGGAGAAAAAATCCGGAGAAAAAGAAATGAAAAAAGGCGCGGATGAAAAAGCAACTGAAACTGAAAAGAAAGAAGTTCCAAAAGAAAAACAAGCAAAAAAGCTTGATAAAAAAGAAGAAAAACCAAAGAAAACAACTGCAAAAACCAAGGAGAAGAAACAGGTTAAAAAGCAAATAAAAGCTGATGGGAAAACAGGAAAAACCGGTAAAAAGGAAAGTTTAAAAAAAGAAACAAAAAACAAGTTGAAAGGGCCTTTGACAGATGCTTCATCAAAGCCCGGAGAAAATAAAAAATCAAAGAAAG
>DAOVKX010000041.1 GCA_030631505.1 Candidatus Nanohaloarchaea archaeon | reverse complement strand
GCAGATAAGACAACCAGACATTCCTTAACTTTGCTCAGTTTCTTTTCTACTTTTTCCGCATCTTTCAATGCTTCTTTTTTCGGAGCAAATTCTATGTAATCTGAATGAAGTAATATTATTTTCATTTTAATACCTGTTATAAAATATTTGATGTAAGTTTTTAAAAATATGTGTATATACTAATACTTATTAGATAGTCCCGTAGTGTAGTGGCCAAGCATAGTGGGCTTTGAACCAACTGCAAAGTCAGTCGACACCTTCTGGGTTTCGGACTTCGTCCTCAAACCCAAGCTTGAAGTTGGTGTTAAGACTATTAAACATATGACTTTATTTTTAAAAAGCAGTCGGAAAGAGACCCGCTGACCCAGGTTCGAACCTACCCCTTTTCTTTAGAAAAGAAAAGGTCTAAGTTACCCCAAAAGAAAGAAGCCAAATCTGAGATTTGGCAGTTCTCTGCTATATGTAGAGAACATAACATTTATGGGGTAAACTGTAGCGAAACTCCTGGCGGGACTATGTTTTTCTTAATTTTTTATAAATTTTAAGGAGTACGCTTTTCTTTTTTCGTTTTAGGTGGGGTTTTATACAAACCCATAACGTCCCCCCTATTTTTTCCAATACGAAAGCTATAATCGCACCAAAAAAGGCCCATTTAAAAGGAATCCATTTCTCTGTTTCTTCGGTATCTATATATTCAATAGGACTTTGTGAGTAAGATGGACCATATCCATATAAGTTTAATATGGGATATTCGTTTAAGAGATAGTGTGCTTTCCCATTTTCGGGATAGTTACTCCATAAAGCATTTTCATTAAGAATTATAGTGGCTTCTTGAACATCAATACCCTCGCTTGATGGACAATTATTTTTATTTTTTTCATGGTCTTGACAATATTTATCGTAAGAAAAATAATATATGTGACCTTTCTTTTTTACAAAATCTGGTAATTTGTACTCTATTAATAGATTATAATTTTTCCAATGTTTTATTTTTGATAGCATGACAGTTATTTCTCTGGTTTCTGACCAAATATAATTTTCTTTTTCTTTAACAAAAAAATCTTTGTTCTCAATTAGTTCTTTATCACAATTTATAACAGGTTCCATTAAATATCGAATATCTACTTGAGTGCAGTCTTTGAATATTCTTACTTTAAAATACTCAACATCCTTAGTTTGTCCTGGTTCTGTTGGGTAAAAATCAATTGTAAAATTATTTGATTTATCTAAAATTAAACTTGAAACCCTAATCGGTATTTTGGCATGTACTATTAAATCTTTGTCTTGTATGTATTTAATTTCCTCCCACCGTAGAACATATACAGCATCATCGTAGATTCTTATAGTTTGAGCAAAACATGATGAACTGACAAATATCAAAGACAATAAAAAGACTGTAGGAGTTTTTAACATAAACAGACTTTAATTTCAATAAATTTAAATAATCAGCAAAAACTCTATTATTATGGGATTAAAAGCGACGTTTTCAACAATTTAAATTTTTACTTCTAATATTATATAATGATACAAACAGAAAAAAGAAAACTTGACCACATAAAGATATGTCTGGAGAAAGATGTTAGTTCTGCAGTCAGGACAGGGTTTGAAGATGTTCACCTGATTCACAACGCAATGCCTGACATAAACAAAAAAGACATTGACACTACTGTTGAATTTTTTGGCAAGAATATCAATGCGCCTATTATAATAGGCGCGATGACCGGCGGAACAGGCGAGGCAGCAAAGATAAACAAAAATCTGGCAAGGGCTGCAGAAGAGCTGGGGCTTGCAATGGGTGTCGGCTCCCAGAGAGCGGCAATAGAAAATGAAAAATTGGCAGGAACTTATCAGGTGCGGGATGTTGCCCCGACCATGCCTTTGATAGCGAATCTCGGATTGGTTCAATTTGTTCAGGACTATACAGTCAAGCATGCCAGAGATGCTGTCTCAATGATAGAGGCAGATGCCCTGGCAGTTCATTTAAATCCTGCTCAGGAAGCAGTCCAGCAGGAAGGCGATGTTGACTGGACAGATGCCAGTTCAAAACTAAGGGTTCTCTGTCAGGAACTTGGAATGCCTGTAATAGTAAAAGAAACCAGCGCAGGAATTTCAAGGGAAACTACAATGAAGCTTGGGAAGTGCGGGGTTTCTGCAATAGATATTTCCGGTGTCGGCGGAACTTCCTGGAGTTATGTTGAGAGTTTCAGGTCTGATTCAAAGTCAGGTAAAACCTTCAGGGACTGGGGGATTCCAACTGCTGTTTCGATTGTCGAAGCAGGGAAAAGCGTTAAAATTCCTTTGATTGCTTCCGGCGGAATAAGAACCGGAATTGACGCTGCAAAGGCGCTGGCTCTTGGAGCAGATTACGTTTCAATCTCCCTGCCTTTGCTTGAACCTGCAACAAAATCACACAAAAAGGTTAAGGAAAAATTAGAACAGATTATGGAAGAATTAAAGATAGCAATGTTTCTGCTTAATGCCAGGACAGTATCAGAGCTAAAGAATAAAGATGTTGTTATAACCGGAAAAACAAAAGAGTGGCTGGAGCTGAGAGGTATTAAAGTTAATGAGTTTTCAAACAAAATTGCCCTTGATGTTTTACGCTCTTCTTTTGATGACAAGTTGTATAGTGGAAATTAAGCAATCAAAAAATCACAACTTCTTGAAGCTCAGTTAAATACTTACTGTTCACCCTATATATTCTGGTTTATTTCTTTCAGCAGTATTTTTCCTGTTCTTGGACTCAATTTAACTTTTGTTGCCCCTTCACCATCAGAGTAATACGTCCTGTCCAGTTCTGTCTCAACATTATCATTGCCCGGATTCACCAGCACCTTGCCATTGGTGAAATCTCGTTGGTACACTCCATCTTTTACATAATACGCTCCGGCAGGTTCACCTATTTGTAGTTCATATTCAGGGTACCATTCCAGAGGTTTTGCATAATCAATAGAGCCGCCATCATTGAAATAGTAATAAGAATGGTCATTAGAAATTAGCAGGAATGATGCGAGCCCATATATCCTCTGCTCCTTACCATAACCATACTGGGCGACACACAAAGACTTGCCGGTATTAACAGTTTCTTCAGCAGATTGTACGAACATAAGCCAGTAGTCCCCACCCAACGGCTTTTTCTCGTATTGTATCCACCATTCAATAAATCTGGCATCATAGACATCTATCCATTTATTGTAGCCATTATTGTAGACAGTCATCAAATCAGAATCAATGGATTTCTCAACATTACTTAACATATTTTTGACCGAGTTATCCCATTGCTGCTCATTTCCGGGCTTCTTCCATTCAACTGCGCTTCCCTCATCTTTCATCTCTTCGTAACATCTTGCAGCATCCGAGTAAACGCCGTCGTATATACCTTGATCCATCCATGATTTTATGTATTCTACATAATAATCCGACCAGCCGGTTCTTGGGTCCATGCAATAGCCCAGTTTCTCTTTAGTTTTGTCAGATTCTTTGGCATATTCTTCAACATAAAAACTTAGATACACCCTTTTATCATCTCTACCTGTCAAAAAATAATCCTGGTGGTTTGAATCAATGTCAGTATACAATTCCTGGAGTGACGGGTGTATGTCCGGGTTGGATTTAAAGACATAATGGTTTGAATTCGGCAGGTCCATAGACATCGTGTATAACAGCACCTTTGCATCAGGGTTTATTTCCTTTATTCGCCTTATATTTTCAGCATTGCCATTAATTTCATTTAAGATAAGAATATCATAGGCCGCCATAGTCCCATAATCTACATCTTCACCAAAATAGTAGAGGCATGTTTTTATGTCCCTCTCAGAAGCTGATAAAACAGGGTATGATTTTTCCTCTTCAGAACCACCACTAATCAAAAGTATAACAAACACCAAAAACCCTGTCAGAAATACCCATTTAAGTAATCTCATTCATGCCGCCTCTTTTTTGGGAAACCATTTCTAAGTTTTATTAACAAAAACTTAAATTTGTCTCTTTATAATCCCAACAATGTACCCAGCAACCCGGTTTCTTACTGTCTTGCTCTCAATTACATTCATCTCTTTAATAATTTGTTTGTTTTTATCAAAATCTTTTGCGAATTTGTCAGCATTTTGTTTAACTAATTCAAACGCCTGTCGCTTTACGAAAGTTTGCTTGATATTTCCCATTAGAACACCTCTGTTATTTTTAAAGGTTAAACTTTAATATTTAAATAATTTGCTACGGTGATGCAATGAAAGTTTATGTTTCATACTCAGTAATTGGAGTTTTCGGATACGATGGGAACGAGCAATTAGTTGATTTCTCCCTTTTTCCTAAAGACATCAAAAAGGCAGCTGAAAGCATAACCATCTGCGCATCAACCCTGCTTTCTAATGAAGAAAAAAAATTAGTTGACAAACTAAAAACAAAATACGAAATCATATTCGAACAAAGGAAAGAGGGATTTGAGCATGAGTTCCCGAACATTGCCGGGAAGGTTCTAAGGAGGAATCTAAGGAATATTGCAATGGAAGGGGAGGCTGTAAATTCTGTGCAGGAATTCAATGAATTGGTTTACAGTGTTAATTTTGAGTTGACAAAAAGAGGTGTCAGAAAGAGCACAACACCTGACAAATTAATAATTCAGGCAGTTAATACCATGGACGAGCTGGACAAGACAGTTAACCAACTTTCCGTCCGGCTCAGGGAATGGTATGGTCTTTACTTTCCGGAATTATCTGACAAAATAAGCTCACATGAAAAATTCGTGAAACTGGTTTTTACAGGAGATACTGTCAAAGAGGATAGTATTGGGGGGGAACTGGAAGAAAATGATTTGAAAACAATCCGAAAATTAGCTGAGTCTATTAATGAGTTATATAAAGAAAGAGAAGACCTGGAAAAATATATTGCATCAAAAACAAAGGACGTTATGCCCAATACACATGCGCTAGCAGGACCTTTGCTGACAGCGAAACTATTATCTCTTGCAGGAGGGCTTGAAAAACTAAGCAAATTCCCGTCTTCGACTATACAGGTTCTGGGCGCAGAGAAATCGCTTTTCAGATTTCTTCATGGCAAGGGAACGCCGCCAAAATTCGGCGTGCTTTTTTCGCATCCCTATATACAAAAAGCGCATAAAAACAAAATGGGAAAAGTGTCAAGAATCCTGGCAAGCAAAATATCCCTGGCTGTCAGGATGGATTATTACGGGAAAAAAGACTGCGGTGAGGCATTGAAAAATGAACTGGATAAAAAGATAAAGAAAGTTTTAAAGGAGAATTAAAATGAAAAAAATAAGTGAGGGCGTTTTCGGGTTTGGAAAGGACTTTGCTACAGAATCTATTGCACCCAAGCACAAAGTATATGATGAAAAAATCATAAGGCAAGGCAAACGAGAGTACAGGGTCTGGAACCCGAAAAAATCAAAACTTGGTGCTGCCATAAAAAAAGGTTTGAGCCATTTACCATTGAACAAAAAAATGAAAATATTATATTTAGGTATTGCTTCCGGGACTACGGCAAGCCACATAAGTGATATTGTCAGTGAAAGCGGAATTATTTATGGCGTTGAAATCTCATCAAGGCCTCTAAGAGATTTGATGTCTGTCTCAAAGAAAAGAAAGAACATGATACCAATTCTTGCAGATGCGCGCCTGCCTGAAACATTTGCAAACAGGATTGAAAAAGTGAATTTAATCTATGAGGATGTTGCGCAGAAGGACCAGACAGAAATATTAATCAGAAACGCAGAAGTATTTCTCAAGAAAGGCGGATACGCCATGATTGCGATAAAGGCGAGAAGCATTGATGTGACAAAAAAGCCAAAGGTTGTATTTAACGAGGCAAGAGAAAAACTGGAAAAAAAATTCAGAATAATCCAGCAAATTAATCTTGAACCTTATGAGAAGGACCATTGTTTTTTCCTGTTGAAATATTTGGACTAGTTTACATACTAAGTTCTTTAATTATTCATTCGTTTTCTCTTACCTATATAAAACGTTTAAACTCTCTCTATGAAAACAGTTTTCTTACTTTGTTTATTATCTCCTTTCTTGTGATTATTAAGACTTTGTCGCCTTCCTTTATTTTTGTCTTTGGATTGGGTATGATTAATTTGTTTTTTTCATAGATTGCTATGATTAAAGAGCCCTTGGGATATTCCAGTTCTTTTATCTCCCTGCCTATAACTTTAGTGTCTTTTTTTATTGCGAACTCCAGAACCACAGCGTCGCCCCGGGTTATGAACGCCAAATCAACTACTTCTGGTTTTGTCAGGACTTCCTCAAGGAAACTTGCTGCAGCCACTTCAGGGGAAAGTATTACATCAACGCCCAGTCGCTTAAAAATCTTTTTATATTCCGGGTTTTTTATCCGGGCAACAGTTTTGCAATGTTTGATATTTTTTGCCAGAAGGCAGACCATTAAGTTTATCTCCTCTTTTGACGTCAGAGCAGCAACTATATCTGCCTTGCCTATTTCTGCCTCTTCAAGAAGTTCAATATCCGTTCCGCTTCCATGCAGAATCGTGGCGCTCAGGGTTTTTGAGAGCTCCTCACATTTAACCTGATCAATCTCTATTATTATTACATCATGTTTTTCTGCGGAAAGTTCTTCTGCGAGCGTTGAACCGATTTTTCCGCCGCCAACTATAATTACATGCATGTTTATCACTACTTTTTAACAAAAATGGACATAAATAAAATTATAACAGCCCATAATTCTAATCTGCCCACCAACATATTTATAAATATGGTAGCTTTCCCAAGCAGATGCAGTTCTGGAGAGACTATACCTGATGAAAGGCCAACATTGGCCTGGGCAGATGCCGCTTCAAACATAGCATCACTTATCGGGTAGCCAAGAGTTGTGATAATCATACTTCCTGCAAAAAAGAACATTAGATATGTTACCGTGAAGATAAAAACCTTTTTTATGCTTTCATCATTTAAAATTATTTTTCCTATTTTTATAGGGAAAACTACATTAGGATACATTATTTTTCTTATATGCCAGAAAATTGATTTTATAAGAATTCCAAACCTGATTAACTTAATGCCTCCTGCAGTCGAGCCGGCTGAACCCCCTATCAACATCAGGAAGATTAGTATGAACTTAAATGCTTCCGGCTGAATTGAGATATTTATAACACCAAAGCCAGTGCAGGTCAAAGCAGAAACAACAGTGAAAATACTCTTTATTGAAACCGCAGGCAATAAAAAAAATGCGATAAATAAAATCAGAAAGAGCATTTTAATCTGCGGTTCCTTTAAAACTTCCTGTATATTCCCTTTTATTAAGTTGTAGTGGAATGAAAAACTTATAGCGCCCAGAAGCATTATGAAAATAGCGGTAAGTTCTATGGCAGCGCTGTTATACGCTCCAATGCTTAAGCTTTTAACACTCATACCTCCTGTTGAGATTGCCGTCATTGTGTGATTTACAGAATCAAAGAAAGGCATACCTGCAATCAGGAAAAGGGCTATACCCAGAATAGTATAAAACAGGTATATCAACAAAATAACTTTTACAGTATTTATGATATTTGGCTTGATTCTTTCATCTCTTGCTTCCGCAAAATATAACCTCTCCCCTCCGATCTTGAATATACCTCCCAGAACAATAATCGCAATTCCGACTCCCCCAACCCACTGCATAAGACTTCGGAAAAGGAGTAGGACTTCACTTATCGCCTCAACATCTTTTATCACAGAAAATCCTGTTGTCGTCCATGCAGACATGCACTCAAATGCTGCATCCACAGGGGAAATATCCGACAGGACTATAAATGGCACAGCACTTATCAAAGGAACTATAATCCAAAAAAGACTTATGATTACGAATGCATGGCGGAGTTGAACTTCTTTTTCAGTCTTTAATTTCCTTTGCAAAACGTATGAAACAGAGGAAGTCAAAAAACCCAGTGCGAGAAAAACAAATGCCGAATGAAAATCCTGAAGAAGCAAAACCAGAATCCCGGGCATTAAAAATATGAAACCTGTGTAAACAAGTATCTTAAAAAAGATGTATAGAATCAATCTTCTGTCGTGGATTAGAAAGTTCATAATAATAAAGCAGTTTAAATATATAAAATAATTAATTTGTCAGCGAACGGAAATTCCCCCAAAATATTTCTCAATCCCATTTATTAAATTACTCTCACGAAGTACTGTTTCTTCTTTTGGCCTTTCTTTCCAGATTTTAAAAACATTCAACTTAATTTTGGCAATGCGGCAAAGTTCCAAAGCAGTTATTTTCTGACTTTCTTTTAATCCTAATTGTTTTAGTGTTTTGGTATCAATTACTTTGTTCCATTCTTCTTTGGAAGTATAATGTCCGCAATTTTTTACAATATCCACGCATTTTCCATCTTTAAAATATTTACAGGGTTTGCAGATATCATCGCCATTTAAAGTCAGAAGAAGTAGTGTTTCTTTATTATTCAGTATAATGTTACCAATTCTATAAAAATCGTGCCCGTACTTTTTATCAGGAACAAATTTTTCCAGACCCCTCCCATAAAGCTTTATTATATCCAGAAAGTGGTGGGGTTTTATAGGAATTGGTTTGTTCATCTCACCGCCTTAACCACAATTACTCAATACTTCCTGCGAACATATCTGTATCCCAAAATCCTTAAAATGCAGAATTCCCAGCAGATGGTCGCCGAAGCAGCAGGACCATATTGTCAGTTTATGCGTCAGTCCTGTGTAGATTAAGATGGCAACACCGATTACAAGCAGAACCAATGCTACGGACAATATCTGCACCAGGCTCCAGCCAACAACGCCTTTTTTGTCCATTATAGTCCACCCAGATAATTCAGTGTAAATATCATCAACAGCGCTATGACAACCAACGCGAGGATTATAAGACCAATCTCCTCCATTGC
>DAOVKX010000045.1 GCA_030631505.1 Candidatus Nanohaloarchaea archaeon | reverse complement strand
TGATTTTATTATTTTTGCACGCTTCAAGCAATCTTTGTGTAGAATTTATGTTACTCTGTGTGTAAATCTCAAATGATTTACCCCAGCTTGCCCTTACTCCTGCCTGAGCGGCCTGATGGAAAACATAGCTAACACCGAATAATAATTTATCCAAATCCAGTTCAGATATGTCTGCATTGATAAGCTCAAAATTAGGATTTTTAATCGCATTTTCTATGTTTCTCTCTTTCGCTTTTTGTGAATAATAATCTGTAAAACTATCTAAGCCGATTACTGTATACTTTTCATCAAGCAATCTTTCTGTCAGATTAGATCCTATAAATCCTGCGCACCCAGTAATTAAAACTTTTTCCATGTTACACTCCCTTTTTATAGTGTTGAATTTAACTTTTTAAACGTTTGTTCAAGTATATTTAATGTAGTTTTATGAATATTCTAAAAATCTGCTTTGCAAATTTTGGGATTTGAAAAGGCCTATCGTAATTTCCCTTACTAAAAACTTAAAGGGCTTGAATCCCAAAAACCTTACAGGTTTTGGGTTCTGAGGAATCAAAGATTCCTGGAATCCATAAATTACAAGGTAATTTATTAGATCTCAAAACAGCAAAGCTGTTTTTAAGACATTAAAATTAAGGATACGGGTGAGTACTTTTGAATATCTTAGTTATGGTGCATGATATGGTCATTCCCAACAGAGGTGGTGGGGCGCCAAGAACTGAAAGTGTTGCTAAAGCTTTCAGAGACAGAGGGCATAATGTTTTTGTGTTTGCTCCTTTTGGTGTAGATAAAAAAACAGCAGAAAAAGAACTTGGCTGCAATGTAATAAAGATGCTGCACATAAACAGAAATAACCCTAAAAAAGTAATTAAATACGGTGCTTACAATCCTTATCTTGTATTAAGAACCCTAAGTATTGTAAGAAAACATAAAATAGACCTGATATTTGTTCATGATTCTATCTGCGGTTTTCCTGCACTCATCGCATCCAAAGCATTCAAAATTCCTGTTGTCCTTGACATAACAGATTTTATAGGCGAATACATAGAACCTTCTAGGGGTAGAAAACATTTATTTGAATTTGTAAAATACATTGAAAACAAAGTAATAAGAGAATCAACGAAAGTTATCACAGTATCCAAAGCAATGGCAAAGATACTAAAGGAAAAAGGCGCAAAAAATATTTCTGTAGTTTATGATGGCGTAGATTTTCAGGAATTTTATAAATGCAAACCTAAATGCAAACCTAAAGGGAGCTTTGTTTTTATATACCAAGGAGGGATGGACCCCCAAGACGGACTGGACATTCTGGTTCCTGCTGCAAAAAAAGTTGTTGAAACGTTTCCAAATGCTAAATTTTTGCTTGTTGGTGATGGGAAAAGTCTTCCAAAAATCAAAAAAGAAGTAAAAGAAAATGATTTAAAAAATAATTTCACATTTACGGGTTGGATTCCTTTCAAGGAAGTGAAACAACATATCTCGGATTCTGATGTAGGTCTGGTTATTTTGCCTGATATCCTGTCTGCAAGAATCAGAGTGACTTTAAAGACATTTGAATACTGGGCCTGTGAAAAACCAATAATTGCGGCAAAACTTGATGCATTGGAAGAAGTGGTTGATGAAAAAACCGGGTTATTCTATAAAGCAGATGATTCAGATGATTTGGCAGAAAAAATGATTAAAATATGTGAAGATAAAAACCTGTATAACAAACTAAAGTTATGTGGAATAAAAAAAGTGAAAAGATTTGAATGGGCCTGGTTAGGAGAAAAAATAGTCAAAGAATCATTAGGTGTTTTGGATGAGTAAGAAATTATATGCTAAATTAGCCATGAAAAATATACCCCGATTGTTGGGAATGGTAGACAGGAACATGTTTTCGCCAACTTATGGCTGTTTTGACAGAAATTTCTGGCATTACAAAATAATTGATTTTCCCAGTGGCATGTACCAGACTGGAGTTCTACCTTTAGCGATGGTTTATACAAACAAATTTTCAGAAAACATATTTTATAAAAAAGATATAATTAAGGAACTTTGCCTGGCCGGAATAAAATTTGCTGAATGGAGTTCGCATAATGACGGAAGTTGCGACGAATTTTACCCTAATGAAAGGGCTCTCGGCGCTACATCAATTTCGTTGTATGCATTATCTGAAGCATATCTGCTGCTTAAAGAAAAAAACCCGGAAACTGAGGGATTTTTTGAAAGGCGGGCAATGTGGATAATGAATAATGACGAGCCGGGAACTATGGCCAACCACCAGGCGGCTGCAGCTCTTGCCCTTCTGAATGTTTATCTAATTACGAAAAAGAAAGTATATTTAAAGCATGCGAAAATCAGAACAGAGAAAACACTTGACCTACAATCAGAAGAAGGGTGGTTCAGGGAATACGAGGGTTGTGACCCCGGCTATCTGACTGTAACAATTGATTTTCTTGCAAAATATTACAAGAAAACAGGTGATAAAAGAGTCTTTACTTCGCTAAAAAAAGCAATTGATTTTGCATCTTATTTTATGCATCCTGATGGAAGCTATGGCGGGGTATATGGGAGCAGAAATACCTATCATTTTCTGCCAGACGGTTTTGAAATCATCGGAGAGTATTATTCTCCATCAACAAAAATTGCAGAAAGCTGGCTGCATGGTGTAAGAAAACATAAACACGAATTCATTGAAGATGACAGGTATTTTATATACGACACCGCAAACAGACTACAGGCATATGTTGATTATAGCCCGCAACGTTATGGGACTATAAAGAGACGGGATTTTTCAAAATATTTTGATGATGCAAAAATAGCGGTATTAAAAAAACAAAATTACTATGTAATAATCTCTCTTTCAAAGGGTGGTGTAGTTAAAATGTTCAAAGGGCAAAACAATATTTATAATGATTGCGGCTTGGTTGGTGTTTTAGACAACGGTAAATTAGTATCTACTCAAGTTATAGATGATTACGACATCGATATAAAAGAGGATATAAGAGTCCGAGGGGCTTTTAATTCAATAAAGGTTGAACTGCCATCACCATTAAAGAGCATAGTATTCAGATTAGGGTTGACTACTTTAGGGAAAAGCAAAAGGGTTGGCAATTTAATCAAAAAAAAATTAACAAAAAAACTTATATTAAGGAAAAAAAGAGAGCGTATATTGTTTGAAAGGACTTTTGAGTTTGATAACGGGCTGACAATAAAAGATAGAATCAAAATTTTTGGGAAAGAAAAATTCAAAAAACTGGCGATTGCAGGCGACTTGGCATTAATTCATGTTCCCGGAAGCAGGTATTACCAGGAATCTGTTTTGAACTCCTGGATTGATTTAAGTGGGTATGTAGACGAATTAAACAAAAACAGGAGAATCGAGATAAAAAGGGTTATCAAATGAAAAAATTAATTTCTGCCGTAGTCACTGTTGCAATTTTTGTTATAATTTTAAGGAACGTAGATATTCAGCAACTGAAACAGCATTTTATAAACATAGACTTATTTTATCTCACTCTCGCAATGCTAATGTTCATACCCACAACACTTGTTACTGTTGAAAGATGGCGAATGATGATTAAAAAATACTGCAAAATAAAAAGATGGGGGGCTACAAAAATATTTCTTGCAGCAGGCGCCCTCAATTCAGTGACACCTTCAAAACTCGGTGACTTTGCAAAGGCATATTTCCTAAAAAAGGAAGGGAAATTAGACCTAAAACGCGGTATAAGCAGCATACTGCTTGAAAAATATCTTGACATCACATCCATATGCCTGTTTTCATTGGCGGGCTTATTAATAATCAAAAAAGTTGATGCTTTGACAATACCAATAATCCTGTTCTGCTCAAGCATTTTATTTGCCAGTGTTCTGTTTTATTTTTTTAATTTTTCCAGGATAAGCTTTTTGAAGAGATTTCTAAAAGGTAAAGTTAGGAATTTAATTAAAGATTTGTATGAGTTTTTAAGAGAAACCAAATCTGATAAAAAATTATCAGTACATATTGTTTTTGCTTCCCTTCTTAATTGGTTTCTGCAATTAACCCAAGTTTATTTTTTCTTTCTAAGTCTTAATTATGCTGTTCCATTTGAGCTTGTTTTTGCACTTGTTCCTGCAGCAATTATTGTTGGTCTGGTGCCAGTCACTATAGGCGGGATGGGCACAAGAGACTCTGCATTGATTATTCTTTTCTCAGAGTATGCGCCAGCAGAATTAATGCTTGGTGTTGGTTTGTTGTTTTCAACAAGGTACTGGATACCCTCATTAATTGGTCTTCCTTTCACGAAAGAATATTTAAACAAATAATGAACTTCCTCAAAGTTCAATCACCTAAAAAATTGCAAGCAATTTTTGGGTCCCAAAACCTTTCAGGTTTTTAGGACGTGCATACCGAAAGCAAGTTTCGGTATTGCTCTTACACTTGATTAAAATGAACTTACTAAGTTCAATCAACGCATATCAAACTTTGTTTGATATAGAACTTGCAGTTGGTTAAAGTGAATTTCTTTGAAGTAGATTAAAAATGCTTTGCATTTTTAAGACCTAAAAACCAAAGGTTTTGGGTTCTGAAATCAGAGATTTCAAGAACCTGAGAAATCAAAGATTTCTAGGTTTCAAAAACAACTATGTGATTTTTTATGAACGTAATATCGAACATAATGTTTGATATAACCCTCACAGGCGGTTAAAAAACTTAGGTTTTAGGAACTAAAACTATCAGCGTTTTTCGGAGTTAAAAATAAAAACAATCAAAACAAAGTAAGAATATGTCTTTTGCTGTAACTCATTTCTTAGTTCCTGTAATTTTGATAGATTTGATTAGAGACCACATATTCAAAAAGCACAGGAGAAAATTGCCGAATAAATACATTTTTCTGGCAGGAATCGGAGGGATGCTTCCTGACATAGATATGGTGGTTTGGTTCGCCCTTAGATTTTTCCTAGGGGATTCGGTTCCCGATGTACACAGAACATTTACACACACAATATTTTTTCCAATAGCTTTATTTGCACTGACTTTTATTTCCTACAAATATGTCAAACATAAATGGTGCTATAAAGCAGCAGGAATGATTGCTATTGGGTGGACAATACACTTGATACTGGATGTAGTTGTTCTGGGAACAATAATGCCATTTTATCCATTAAGTGAATTAGCCATAGGGTTAAATCCAACTTTGGGTAATTGTGATTTGGATTGTCGTGTCCTGGCAGGTATTGATGCCACTATGCTGATTTTATGGTTAATCCATGAAGAAATTGAACATAAAATATCTGACTTTTTGTGATTATGTACTACTTGCAGTAACTCGGTAATTTCAATATATGCGATTAAGAAAATCGACATAAATGGTTAAATTTGGGCAGTGCCAAAGGCATAAAACTACTTAAATCGCTGTAGTGATGTATGATAGCATCAAAATTCTAAAGAACTTTTGAGTTTGTAGAGCGATGTTTTTTATAGCTTTATAAATACGCTTTCTTCTTTAAAAGGTTCAGACTAGCAACAACATCATTCTCAGATTTCATTTCTAAAATAATAGGTCCTTTATATTTAATCCTTTGTAACTCGTCAAGAACAGCAACATAATTTACATCTCCGGTTCCAAGTGCATAGTGAATATCTGGTTGACCTTTAAATCCATCAACAAGGTGAATCTCAGATATTCTGTTCCCGAACTTTTTAATAAATTCCATTGGGTCAACATTAGCGGTTACTGCATGTGCAGTGTCTAAAAGCATGCCAATCCCTTTTTTTGTAAATAGTTCAAAATCCTCGGGTTTTTGAAATAACGGTTCGCCAAAAGGCAAGTTTTCTATAGTCAGATCTATATTTTTGTTTTTACAATATTCAAAAATATCAAAAACGCTTTTTTGTGCTATAAGGTTTACCTGTCGGTTTAAAAGCGTATATAGTTCAGGGAATGACGCAAAAGAACCCGGATGCATAGATACTTTTTTTATTCCAAGATTTCCTGATAGGTCAATTAACTTCTTTGTTTCATCAACAGATACTTCCCTTATAGAATGGTTTAATGCGCCTATGTTAATCTCCCATGCGGGCAGGTGGTAACTGGCATTGAATTTTTTGATTTTCCCCTTAATCTCATCCGTAATCTGTTCTAAAACATAAGCATCAAACGGAGGGAATGAAACAAGTTCAATTGCCTTAAATTCATTTTCAGAAGCGAAATTTGTAAGATGTTCAAGCGTGTCCAAATAAATCTTATGCAAATTTTTTCATTTTTAAACTCTTTTGCTTTTTCAAAGCAAACACTCATTGAGACTCCATAGTTCATAATCCTAAGTATGGAACACTAAATCCTTAAATGTTTCTATTTTAGATTAGGTGTAGTGAATTTCACACAAAATAATTATTGTGGGTTTTTATAAAACTTATTTTTTCTGCATATCTGCAAGAAAACCAAAAATAATTATCTGGATGCCTGTCAGAAATAGAAGAAGCATTAAAAGGATTGAAGGTACCTTTCCTGAAATACCCGGACCTAATATAAAAAAAGCGTATGTGAGGTACAAACCTATTAAAAAACTAATCCCTAAAAAAGAAAAGCCAATGAAACCAAAGAATTTCAAAGGCGCAAAATCACGGAATATCCTAAAAAGATTCAGCCATGCTTTTCCTGCATAGTCAAAAGGATTCGACAGCAATCGGCTCTTGCCTGAAGTTCGCTCATAAAAATGGACAGGGACTTCCTTTATCCTGAATCTCTGTTTAACAGCCCGTATTATCATCTCCTGCGTGTATGTGTGTGTTGATGTAATTTTAATTTCCTCTGCAACTTCCCTTGTAAATGCCCGGAAACCTGTCTGGCCATCTGATATCTTCACTTTAGTTATCTGCGATATAACTTTTGAAAATGCAATATTTCCAAGTTTTTTCATCAGCGGCATTTTTTCTATCTTTCCTGCAAATCTTGAACCCAAAACCAAATCCGCTTCTTTTTTAAGTATTGGTTCTATTAATTTTGGAATCTCCTTTGGCTCATACTGGCCATCTGCGTCTATATGAACGATTATGTCGGCTTTTCCTTTCACACACTTCATTTCTGTCCTGAAAGTTTCAGCCAAGCCATAATTATACGGGTGGGGAAAAACCGTAGATCCTGCATTTTTTGCTACAGAGATAGTTCTGTCCTTTGAACCGTCATCTACAACAAGCACTTTATACTTATGCTTATGCTCAGTTGGTTTCATAACTGTATGTATATCCTTTATTACTTTGCCTATAGTTTTTTCTTCATTGTACGCAGGTAGTGTTATGATGATTTTCATTTTATCCCCCAAATACCTCATATTTAATTTAACTTTTCCTTGTTGATTTTTAACACAGCAACCCTGAAATTCTCCTGAGCCTGAATGTCGTTTTCATAAAATATCTGCTGCAGTTCTAGATAAGGCCTGTTGTTTATCACATCAAACACCCACGAGGGCTGCAGCCGTTCGTAGACATCAACAACGATATAATCTATGCCTCGGTTCTTTATTTCTTCGTCAAAATCTGTTTCGTTTTTAGGATACCAGCTTACGTTTTTTCCACCAGAATAAAATGCTATGGCGGGAACAGAAGCAGTCATTATCCTCGTATCATCAGGCATAGCCTCAAAGTATATTCCTGCATCCTTCAGTTTTGCATATGCTGAAGATTTTTGAATTATTAAATCCTGCCCGTCCTGAACTGAAAAAAACATCAATGGCAGAACAATAACAACTATCAATGCTATAATCGGTATGTTTTTCCCCTTCAACTGGTTTGACAAATCAAATATTGCCTTTGATGCCAATAAAATAGCTGGAGGAACAAGCATTAAGATACGGCGCAGAGTCGCTCCAGTACCTAAAGTCCCACTGATAATTAAAAACATGAATACCCAGAGCAGAACAAGAACATCTGCCCGTTTTCCTGTCCGAAATGCCTGGAGTATGCCAAACAAGAAAAACAGGAACACCCCCATAGACAATATGAAAGGCAGTTGTTTTATATAATTAAACTGGTAATGAAAAACAGACCCTTCCTGTGTCTCTTTTATCGGTGAGACTGAACTGACACCCTGCCCTATTTCGCAAAAAGGTTCTCCGCAGACACCAAGATTCCTGATGGTCCAAGGAGTCAAAATAATAAGCCCAATAAAGCAGGCAATCCATAAATTCCTGTTTTTCATCCATTTAAAATTGCCTGTAAATACAAAATATATCAAAAACAAAGAGAGCATTATCAATAAAGAGAACATTGAGGA
>DAOVKX010000061.1 GCA_030631505.1 Candidatus Nanohaloarchaea archaeon | reverse complement strand
TCTAAAAGATTAACCGCATTTAATGTTTTTTCAACATCTTTTGTTTTGGTTAATGATTCAAATTTGTCTTCAATAATCACAGGACAGGTTTCCAGATTGCTTATTCTATGCCCTCTCTTTTCAACTATTTCCTTTACTGATGTAGCTGCTATGGCAGAGCGTATTGCTTTCTTTCTTTCTTTATTGTTTATTTTCTGATCCCAATCTTTTTCGGCCTTTGGCGGATGTGCCCGCCTTCCTTTCACCGCGTGAGGAGCGAATCTTGCAGTGCCTGTCATGTTCCCGGAACCTCTCCGAATTCTGGGGATTCTTGACAAACCCCTGTTTGCCCATGTGCCGTAAATCTGCCGCCTTGCAGAGTGTTTTGCAGCTGTCTTTGTTCCCGCTTTGGGGTCTGCTCCATATGGCTGGCGATTACGGTTTTTTATTGCAAGAAAAGACCTTTTTATTAAATCAGGCCTGAACTCTTCATTGAACTGTGATGGAAGTTTCACTGCCTCAAGTTTCTTTCCATTCAATGAGTAAACATTAGCTTTCATTTTAAACTCCCTGTTTGCTCTCCAGAGACACATGTTCTATCACAGGCGTGCCTGTTTCTTTCCCCGGCGGCCTGATTGCAGATCTAATGCGTATTAATCTTTTTGCAGGTCCGGGTATAGAACCTTTGATTAAGATATATGGGTTCTTTATTTTGCCGTAATTTAACCAGTCACCCTTCACTGCGATTTCTTCGGGATTTTCTCCGATTTTTAATATCCTTTTATTTATGTCCGTTCTTGTGTGATAGCCCATCTGCCCGTCCCTTGGCACCCTCCAGCTTATTTTTTTAGGGGTCCATGGGCCAAGATTTCCAACCATCCTTTTTTTTTCATATTTTCTTTTTCCTGTTTTGACGCCAAACCGCTTTACTACGCCCTGAAATCCTTTCCCTTTTGTTATGCCTGTTGTATCTATAAAATCACCGGCATTGAAAATGTCATTTATCCTCAGTTCATTGCCAAGTTTTTCCTCAGCCAGTTTAAATTTTTCTTCTGTATTTTCACCACATACAAGAATTTCAAACAGTTCAGGTTTTTTCTTTCCTATAATGGTTTTACCCGGCATCGTATGAACAATCATGCTTATTTCACTAATGTTCTGCATTTCCTTTTTAAGTTCTTCAATTTTTGTTTTCCTTTTTTTTGGGATATGAACTTTCTTTTCCATTGCCTTGTCGGTTTCAGAAATCCAGAAATCCCTAAGTGGCTTTAAACCCTCTGTTGATTTCCCATAGATGCGCAGCCCGACAACCTTTAAAGGCGGGGTTTCCAGAACCGTTACAGGAAGCGTGATTTCCTGGTTTTGCGTAACAGAGCCCTTTACATCATCTATTACGGAAATATGCGTCATGCCGACTTTATAACCCGCGAATTCGGTTATTTTGATTTCTTTAGTTTTAACCCTACTTCGGACTCTGGGATATATCCTTTTTGCCCTTTTTCTTGGGGTATATGCTAATGAACCCCTTCGTGGATGATGTGCCTTTGGCATTCTTATTTCTCCGTATTAACTCGTTATTAACAGCATATGCGAATGCTGCTATAAATAATTAAAAACCAGAATTCACCAGTTCATTAATTTATAAAACAATCTATAAAATCAAGTGCCAACAAAGTATTTATTGTCGCAATGTTTTATAAACTTTATGTTGCATCCATTGATCTGTCAGGTCGGTTGATCTGTGGAATATCTATATTTTCTTGTTATGAATTTTACTATAAATCTTTAAATATTTAAAGATTATATTGGGCTTGCTATTGCCTGTTTGTAAGGTACATGAAATATACTATCCTCGCTTGTTTTTTCAGATATTTTGTCAAGTTCAGGATAACCAAATATCACGCTCTTGCGACCTAAAATTTCAAGGAAACAGGCTGGATTATCAAATGCCTCCTGGACTCTTTTATCATTAAACGATAAAAAGTCTTCTTTAAATCCATCAAAACCGTTATACACTGCTATCTCATCTATAAAATCCAAAAGGTCTTCTTCTATTTTTTTACCTTTATTTAGCTTTTTCCAGGCATATGAACCAAAATAAGGGTGGTTTTTGGACAGTCTTAATTTCTCCACCAGATTACATCTATCTAAATAGTGCATAATTGGCAAAATAGTGCTGCTTGTTGAATCAAGCACTTTATGGAGAAACCCTGTTGATACCCAGTTTTCCCCATCACATCCCATAAGGCAATACAAAACCCTAAGTGCTGTGGGTTTGTGTGAACTATGGTTTAATCTCTCAAGAACAATACCAAACTCTTCCTGTTTTTTTGTGTAGTGGTCGTTCCCTCTGAGTTCTATATCTTCATCAAAAGAAGTTTTTGTGTAGAATAAGTTATTCATTTCCTTAAAAAACCCTTCGTATTCAGGAAATTGCTCTGGAAATAATACTTCCCAACCCTTTGTAGAGTTTGGAGTTGCCATAATGTTTACTTAACTTAAAAACTTTATCAACCTTTCATTACGCCCAAAGGTTTCAGTCTGACGACTTTTAATGAGATTCCTGCGCCGTGGACACTTTCTATGACCTCATCAACATTCTTGTATGCACCTGGGGCTTCTTCTGCCAGGACTTTTGGATGCGTTGCTTTTACAGCCCGTCCTTTCTCTTCCATCTCTCTTTTTATGTTTTCCCCGCGGAATTTTCTTATGGCAGCGTGCCTGCTCATCACCCTTCCTGCGCCGTGGCAGGTTGAGCCGAAAGTTTCTTCCATTGCTTTTTCTGTTCCTTTCAGAATGTAGGACGCAGTTCCCATAGAGCCCGCTATCAGGGCAAGCGTGCCTGGGAAAGACCTTGTTGAACCTTTCCTGTGAACATAAACTTCTCTCTTTTCCCCGTTTATTGTATGCTTTTCAAGTTTGCATATGTTGTGGCAGATGCTCTGCACAGTCTGCATATCCATGCTTTCCCAATCCCTTTTGAAGACCTGCTCAAATGACTCTCTTGTCCACTGAGTCATTACAAGCCGGTTGCAGAAAGCGTAATTTACCGCGCATTTCATGGCTGTAAAATAGTCCTGACCTTCCTTTGAAGTTGTCGGCGCGCATACAAGCTGCCTGTCAGGAAGTTTAATATTATATTTCCTGGCTGCCTGCTCATGAATCTTCAGGTAGTCTGATGCAACCTGATGCCCTAACCCGCGCGAACCGCAGTGAAGCATTATCATTATCTGGTTTTTGTCTGTTATCCCGTATTTCTTTGCAGTTTCCATGTCAAATATTTTGTCAACTGTCTGAACTTCCAGAAAATGATTTCCTGCACCGAGAGTTCCCAACTGCGGAGCGCCTCTCTTTTTGGCTTCAGGGCTGACTTTTGAAGAATCAGCGCCTTTCATGCAGCCGTTCTCCTCTGTATGCACTGCATCGTCTTTTGTCCCGTAGCTGTTTTCTATGCACCAGTTAACACCATTTGCAAGAACGCCCTCCAGTTCGTCCGGGGATAACCTTAGTTTTCCCTTGGCGCCTACGCCAGAAGGTATGTTCTTAAAAAGAGTGCTTATCAGTTCATTTAATTTAGGACGCACATCATCAAGCGTCAGATTCGTCCTTATCACATTAATCCCACAGTTTATGTCAAAGCCAGTACATCCCGATGAAATAACTCCGTTCTCAGCATCAAAAACGCCGACTGCGCCCATCGGCAGGCCATAACCCCAGTGAATGTCAGGCATACCCAGAACCGGCTCTACAACTCCCGGCAGGCACGCAACATTGGTCAGCTGTTGAATCGCAGCATCCTCTGCCTGATTTATAATCTTATCAGAAGCAATAATCCTTGCCGGAACATTCATACCTTCCCGTGCTGTCTTCGGCAGTTCCCAGACAAAATCTGATATTCTCTTGAGTTTTTCTTTCATAGGACTCACACTTAATACTTAGGATAGAAACTTATTAAATGTTGGAATTTATATAAAACCCTCACTTAAAATATGATTAGATGTAAAATGACAAACCAAAAACCAGTTCAGTTTGCATTAGGGCTTCTGTTGGCATTAACCGGGGCGTTATTGATGTGGGATGGCAGTATTCTGGGAGAAAACACAACAGGTATTGCGACAGTCATGGGTATTGTAGGAATCTCCCTGATAGCAACATCCAGGTTCCGATTGCTAAAATAGAAATACGCATATTCAAATTTTAATTCATGATTTCACAAAACCTTTTTAATTTCCAAGTCTAATAATTAAGCATGATAAAAAACAAGTTTGACCTGCTCAAAATTGGCGTTTTTCTTTTGGGAATTTCTGGGATAATAATCGCCTTTGTGGTTTTTGATATGTACTCTACATTTCGCGGAGAGCAGGAAAAATACAAAAACTCCTTCTACGCCCACTGCTCTGAAAAGGCGATAATAATCAACGCAAATGGGGATTTGCACAACGTTGAGGTTTTAAACAACCAGAGTCATGTTGTTTGCAGTTTTGATGGGATTCCTGCAAATTCAGAAGAGCTTTGCGTTGTTGAAACAGAAGGATTTTATATAGTCAAAGCAGAAAACAAAAAAGATGTTGTCGAATGCAAGAAGCAAATCAAACGCACCATAATCCCGACGCCAATTGCCATTGACTGAGGTGTTTGGGTTTTCTTACTTTAAATTTATAACTGCAGATATTTTTGATTAAGAATTTTCCATCAATTTTCTAATATCACTTTTATCAGTTGTTAAAACCATGTTTAGGTCTTTGTCTCTTATAAATCTGTATGTTTTTCCCCTCCAGTCAACACCATCAATCTTTTCTTGTGCATATGTTTCTAGAATTTTTTTATGCTTTTCGTCTTCAATGCTTTGAAACGGGGGATAGGACAATATAACTTTATCTTCATCTTCAGGCATTGCAAGTCTGTCTCCATCAATAAGTTTTTCAACTACATACCGTCTATGCTCAGTTGTATTCTCATCAATAAATCTTTGGAATATGTCATCTATTAAAGAATGCGTTGCACCTAAACTAGGCTCTACGAATCCTGGTTTTTGTCCAAATTCCGAAAGAGGTATAGAATAAAACGGGCTTTCCTGACCTTCAATATACAGCTCTATAATAGCTTCGTAGCCAATAGAATCTTTATCTTTTTTTTCAACTGGATTGTTCTTAATTTCATATGAAATCGGAACAGTTTCAGGGAGTCTATCAGTATTATTTTCCCCGACTATTTTAGTTGACATTTTCAATCACCACTTTATTTTTATTGTTGTACTCTCTTTATACTAACGGTTGAGTGAAAAGCTTTATAAATCTATCGATAGTAACTACTTTCAAGAGACTATAATAAAACTCAACTAATCTAACAGCCCCCAACTTAACTCCCTAATCACACCTTCTAAGAATTTGTTCTATATACTTGACATTCCCGGTATATTGTTCTTTCAGAAGATTCTTTATATCAGACGAGTCTAATGGCTTTTTATATGCTCTGCGGTTTGCAAGCGCATCATATATGTCTGAAACTGCCACGATTTGAGCTAATATTGAGATGTTTTTATCAAAACGTCTTCTTTCCTGCCCGCGTTTCATTCTTCGCCGCTTATTTCCTGTTCTTGGATATGGCTTTATTTTATACTCGTGATGCGCGACAACTATTTCCCTTACAACTTCAGGTTTAAAATCCTGCAGTTCCAGAAACCCCCATCTTGGGTGTCCGCTCATTATTTCCAGTTCTTTTTGGTTCAGTCTGGATTTTTTTGTTAGAATATTCTGGGGAACTTCAATTTTTCCAATATCATGCAAAGACCCACTATAACCAAGGTTTCTCAAATCCACTCGCTCTAAAGCATTACTATAACCCAGGTCAATGCATAACATCCCGACACGCAGGCTATGCTCATATGTCTCTTTATCATGACGCTTTAACCTCTGCAGATATTCCTTTACTGTCGGCTCTTCAATCAGTTCTTTATGCAGCTTTCTGCTTTTTGGATTGAGAATTTGTACCATAACTATTGATTTTTATTTAAATTTTTAAGTTTTGCGATGGTCCGCTATTTCTCTGAATTTAAAAAACCTAACAGTATTTATTAAACCTTGTTGCGCAAATTCCCAAATATCTTTGAGGAAACTTCGTTTAGCCAATACATTAAACTCCCCAAGTTCAGAGCCCTGAAAATAATTTAGTAAAATTTAAAAAGGCAGGGTTTTATATTTAATAACAACGTAAAACAAAGAAAAAATAAAGGGCTGTTGGTTGGTTATGGGAAT
>DAOVKX010000040.1 GCA_030631505.1 Candidatus Nanohaloarchaea archaeon | reverse complement strand
TGTTTTCAGGACCTGCACCGCCAGGTATCGTACGCAATAGCCGCCCTATAGCATCGGGATATAGAGGGCCATACGGCTGCGCAAATAATCGCGTGTCAAGAGTTTCTATATGTACTCTTTTATCTACGTTTAACTTATCTAAACTTTTGGTGGATTCCACTTTCTCGCCTGATTTTTTAGGAGGTATTATACTTAATTGATATGTCATTCATTCACCCATCATCTGCAAAACAATTTCCCGTTCTCTGTCGCGCGTGTCAAAATTCATGAAGACTATCTGCTGCCATGTGCCCAAAGTTAATTTTTCGTCAACTATCGGCACAGTTAAACTTGGTCCCAGCAAAGTCGCCCTGACATGACTGTACCCGTTGTCGCAGCCCCATGTCTTGTTATGCTCGTAATCCTCATTGGACGGCGCAAGTTTCTCCAAAGCCCCCGGTACATCTTTCAGCAGACCTGGCTCATACTCTATCGTGCTCACAGCGCCAGTAGAGCCGACAACAAACACAGTAACAGCGCCGTTTTTCAGCTTTGAATCGCTGACACAGTTTTGCACCTGTTCTGTAATGTCCAGATACTCTCCTTCCTTTGCCTTGATTTTGATTGTTTTTGTGATTATCATAAAAAATAATTGGAGAAGAAAGAATAAAAATGAAAGGTTGTAGTCGAGAAAAACAAAATTAATTAGTAGTCAATTGATTATATATTGTTAGATCTAATGTAGGGTTTATTTCGTGTGCCTTTTTGAATGCTTCTTCTGCTTCTTTATATCTGCCCAAATTATAGAGACATTCTCCCTTCCAATACCAAGCTCCTGCATTTTGTGGATTTAAATCAGTAACTTTACTAAATGCTTCTAGAGCCTCCTCATAGCGGTTCATCTTAAGAAGAATCCATCCTTTATTGTACCAAACTTCCACATCTCGTGGATTTAACTCACTGATTTTATTAAATATCTCTAAGGCTTCCTGATGCCTGTCCAGATTACGAAGAACAAGCCCTTTGAAGTACCAAGCCTCAGTATATTGTGGGTTTAGTTCAGTAGCGTTATTAAGCGATATTAGAGCTTCATTATATCTACGTAAAAGACTGAGAGCAACTCCTTTGTTATACCAAAAATTTGCATATTGTGAGTTTAGCTCAATAGCGTTATCAAATGCTAATATAGCCTCATCACACCTACGTATATATGTGAGAGCAACTCCTTTGTTATTCCAAGCTAGTGCATATTGTGAGTTTAGTCCAATAACGTTATCAAATACCCATATAGCTTCATCATATCTACGCAAAAACACGAGGGCGTTCCCTTTGGAAAACCAAGCATCTGCGAAATCAGGATTATTTTCTATCGCTTTGTCATAATTTTTTATAGCTTCTTCATAATTACCCAAGATTGAATGTGCAAGGCCAATATCATAATAAGATTCTGCTATTTCTTTGAATCGTTCTGCTATCTGTTTTATTTCATCAAAGGTGTAGTTGCCTATCTCCTCGTAAATTAAACGTTCAATTGTTTCATTATCTGTTTCATTTAGTTGTACGCCAATTTGATCAAATTTTTGTAATATGTCTCTATCTCTCTGATAGAGTTCTTCCCTCAGAGTTATTACTTCTTCTTGTAAGTCTTTAGATGCCTCTGAATGATAGTAGTTTGCAATCAAAACACTAGCTAAAATGCTGAAGATACATAGTACAAGGGCTAACCAGATACTAATTTTGTGCTGTTTATCTTGATGCTTTAAAGCATTATCTAATTGAGGGGATTGTTTTCTATGTCGCTCCAAAGGCCATTTGCGTTTATTGTTGCTCATACCTGTTTATAATTCAATTATTAATAAATATATTAAGTTCAAGCAACTCCCAAATAAATCTCAAAAACCACTCAAAAGTATATTTAAATAATTTGAAAAAGGTTATCTTCCAAACCCAAAAGAAAGCTCATTGTACTCTTCCGTGCCATAAGCGCAGATTCCGTCCTTGTGCCATAAAACAAATTCTGAAATTCCAATGTCCAGAGCCATTTTGCTGCAGATTGTGCAGTAAGGCCTGTCTGCATAAGCTTTATTGCCGTCTTCACCCAACATTATGAAATAAAGCCGTGAACCCTTTATTTTCTCAGGATTGTTCTTCAAAGCATCAATCATTGCTCTTTGTTCTGCATGAACACAGCAGGTTTTATCTGTTACTTTTTTATGGTATATTTCTTTAGGCAGGGAACATCGCCTTTGCGATTCTTTATCTGCAGGAGGAGAATTATAACCATAGCCAATAATCTTTTTGCCGTTAACTATAACAGAACCACATTTTAAACGAAGGCAGGTAGAATGACCTAAAGCGGCATGTATTGCTTTATCCATAAAATTCATGGCTTCTTCTGCTTCTTCCCCTGACAAGTATCTCATAATAGATTATGGATTATGAATTTATTTAAACCAAAAGACGCTCTATGTTCTTATGGCTCCCGCAAAATTAGAGGGTTTTATGGAAAGCAAAAAGGGTAAACTGCTCTGCCCGGTTTTTATCGGTCTATCGCTTTATTTAATCAATTATCATCTTTTGAAACTTATTTTTTATTTATACCCTGCCGCAATACCATTAACAATTGGTAAGGGCACTTGGTGGTTAAGCGCATCTCCAACCGTTAAAATTTTGTATGTAGGCATTTTTGCGCCTTTTTTCGAAGAATTAATCTTTAGAAGATGCATCCTTAACCAGTTCATTTCAAACAAACAGTTCATTTTGGGTTTGTTAATCTCAAGCATCTTATTTGGCTTCTGGCACATGCTGTCCGGCTGGGGAATACTCAAGGCAATTGATATGATGCTGGTAGGCATTGTTTTTGGGCTGGTCTACAACAAATATAAATTTAAAGGAAGTCTTTTGTCGCACTATTCCAACAATTTTTTATCTTTGATATTCATGCTGGTGCTGGTTTAATTTCAGAAACCAGATAAATATTGTCAGGCGAAGTGTTCGGTCTCCGCTGAATAAAATCAATAATTTTTTGAATATAGTAATCTAGTTAATTTATGATGAAAAAGTATTTATTAATTCTAACAGCACTCGTAATTGTAGGTTTTTTAATCTATGTTAGTGGATTATTCCCTTACAGGTTATTTGGCCCATTTGAAAATCCCCCTTTGAGTGTACAACCAAATTGTGACCAAGAACATAGATTTAAATTTGATGAGACAATAAAATCTGAAAATGAGTTTATTCAGTTCTTGAAGAACCACCAATTTGAAGGAAATTTAATAAAGTATGAACCAACAAAAGATAAATTAATCCCGGACTATATAAGTCAAAATCCGATAGATTTAGACAAATTAAAAGCAAATGTAAATGTAGAAACTTCCAAAGCTATTTTCTCAAATGAAAAAATTTATTCATTGAAAATAGGAAATCAAGATTTTAATGGGGGTTGGCCATGGATGATAGATATTAAAGTCAGTGAAACAGGTCATGTTTCAATTAGACATTGTGCAGGAATTTAAAATTTCGGTGGTGGCTCGCATTAAAACAAAAGATTATAAATACTTTTAAACTCATTAAATTATGATGAATATGAATCAGAAATATTATTTAATTTTAGGAATAATTGTAATGGTTATTATAACTGGAGTAGTTTTTATTGTTTCTAATCGTTCTGAAGCAGATATAGGAAAACCAGAGCCACAAATGGCTCTTGCTCCTTATGTTGATGTGGAAGCTACAGTTACTTCTTTATTCATAGATGATTTACATTCAGATTGCAAAGCACCAGAAGTTTGTCCAAGAGACAGGATAACTCTAAGAATGGATAATATTGATAGAACCGGTAATCATAGTAATGTTATGAACCTGAATGTTGGCGATGAGATCGAATTTAATCTTAAATACAGTGCCAGACCCGCTAAACTTAGAGGAGACTTGCCTCCAAGTTGTAGAGCCGGTGAAGTTTTTAAGTCGGGAAGTTGTGTTAGTGAAGGATGCGAAGGCTCTGAGTGTGGAGTTTCTTCTCCCCAATATGGTGAGAAACCTGCCGAAATGGAAGGCAACTACATAATTTATCATCTACCACAAAGAACTGATGAAATAACTGAAAACATGCTTCCTGGGATTGAGAAAAATTCTAAAATAAAGATTAGAATTTGGCAACCAATTTTAATGAGTAAAGAGATTAGGGAATATGAATTAATTTAGCTCGCCGACCTCGACTTCTTCGAGCCTTCATCATTGTTCAGGGAACTTGACAGCGGTTTAACGGCTTCGTTAACCTTATTTTTAATCAATTTAACAATCCTTAGGGTGTTAGGCATTAACTTATCATCGCGATAATGGCTATGGCTATATTACTGCCATGGGATTTATATAATCCTCCCGAAAATCAGGTAGCCGGTATGACCGAGCATTTGCGTCAGGGGTCTCACGCATTTGTCTGTCTGGTATTCTCTTATCAAACATTCCATGAATTTCACGTTTTTGAAATTCAGCGTTTCAAGCATTTTTTTGGATTCAACTGCGTTTTCAATGTCAGGGGAATAAATGCAGACTCTCCCGCCGGTTTTTAATTTTTTAATGAGCTTTTTAATCATGCCTGCAGGTCCGGGCAAATCAAGGACAATTACGTCAAAGTCCTTTTCTTTGCATTTCAGAATATCATCATTGAAAATCTTCACATTCCCAAGCCCAAGATTTTCTATGTTTTTCTTTGCATTTTCATAAAATGCGTCTCTTTTTTCATAAGTCACAACTTCTTTTACTATGTTTGCCAGGTGAACTGTAAGGAACGCGGAGCCGGTTCCGGCTTCCAGCACTTTTGATTCCCTACCTATGCCAAGATAAGTTATAATCAGGCCAATGTCTTTTTTGTGTATAATCTGGGGCTTTCTCCTGAGTCTTTTGGCGACGAGGTCATTAAAATCAGGCCTCAGAACAACAAACTTTTCTCCTGTGCCGGTCTTCACAGAACTCCCGTATTTTTTGCCTATCAGTTTCTTTAATTCAAAGGCGCCAAACTGGGAATGAAACGTTCTTAACTCTATTTTCTTCAAAAATGTCTTCCCGGAACCATGCGCAAACAGCGCATAATCATTTTCTTTTATTATGCTCATAATTTCCCGCCAACTGACAAACTATAATATGTTATTTAAGCCAAACTATAAAAATTACATTTCCATGAGATTAACTCCGAAAACTCATGACAAGCCATATGGAGTATGGATGTTGCAGTTCTTAATCGCTATTATTATAAACACAGAACGGCATAATTTAAAACATGTTGCCTTCCTCAGTGCTTTTAATTTTAGGACTTTTCGGGCTTTGGCTTGGTTCAAGCGTTCTTGTGGATTCAGCCAGGGACATAGCGAGGTCCCTGCATATTTCCGAGCTGATAATCGGGTTGACAATAATTTCTATTGGCTCTACAGTTCCTGAGACTGCTACAAATATCATGGCTGGTTTAAGCAACCTGCATGGGGTTGAGGCATCAGGCATAGCTGTCGGAAATGTTTTGGGCTCTATGATGGCCAATATAACGCTGATTCTGGGCATCTGCGGCTTGTCTGCAGCAATGCATATTGGAAAGCCGTTAAAACGCGTGTCTTCAAAAATCGGTATGGATAAGGTGTCGTTGAAGCGGGAGGGGCTGGCGTTAATCGGGGCAATAACTGCTTTTTTCCTTGTCTCATTTGATGGCTACATAAGCAGAATTGAGTCTTTGTTTCTTGTTTTATTGTATCTGGCTTACTTAGGTTATTTACTGAAAACTGAGAACATAAAAAAGAGATTTGCGCTGCAGTTGAGGGATAAAACATTTGAGCGCCACTTCCTGTTTGATTTGTTTTTAATTTTGATTGGCTTGGTGCTGATAGTTCACGCCTCGAACATAGTTGTGACAAATGGCGTCTTTTTGGCTTCTTCGTGGGGTATTGAAGAAACCATAATTGGCCTTTTTATCGGGCTTGGCACCTCGCTGCCTGAATTAACAATAGCTTTTATGGGCCTGCTGAAAAATTCTGCAAAACTGTCAATCGGAAACCTTATGGGCGCAACCATAGCAGACCCGTTAATTCCTCTGGGCTTTGGGGGCATAATAGCGGGATTTTCTGTTGCAAGAACCTCGCTTCTTTTTGACATCCCGGTTGTATTTTTTTCAATTTTGCTTGTTCTTACTTTCCTGAGAAGCAGCGGCAACTTGAACAAGAAGGAAAGCGTGACATTGATTTTGGTGTACTTTTTGTTCATGTATTTCAGATTGACTGTTGTTTAATTGCTTCTGAAACCGCTTTTGCAACTTTGAAAGCAATCGTCTTATCCAGAGGGTTTGGAATTATGTATTCTTCGTTTGGCTCTTCGACTGCGTCTGCCAAGGCATAAGAAGCAGCTATTTTCATTTCTTCTGTTATTTGTTTTGCCCTGCTGTCAAGCGCTCCCCTAAATATTCCGGGAAAAGCCAGGACATTGTTTATCTGGTTCGGGAAGTCAGAGCGTCCTGTTGCAACTATTCTTGCCCCTGCGTTTTTTGCTTCATCAGGCATGATTTCAGGGGTTGGGTTTGCCATGGCGAAAACTATGGCATCTTTGTTCATTGATTTTACCATTTCTGCTGTGACTATGTTTCCGACAGAAACCCCGATAAAGACATCAGCGCCAGCCATTGCATCCTTTAAGCTGCCTTGCAGGTTTTCTCTGTTTGTTATTTCTGCCATCTCCTCTTTTGCGGGGTTCATGTTTTCTTCCCTGCCTTTGTAGATAGCTCCTTGGGTGTCGCAGAGAATCATGTTTTTTGCCCCTGCGCTGAGTATAAACTTAGCTACTGCTATTCCGCTCGCTCCAGCCCCGTTCATAACGATTTTGACATCTTCAATGTTTTTGCCAACGATTTTCAGGGCGTTTACCAGCCCTGCCAGTGTAACTACGGCAGTTCCGTGCTGGTCGTCATGAAATATTGGTATGCTGGTTTCTTTCTTCAGCCGTTCCTCAATTTCAAAGCATCTTGGAGCGGAAATGTCTTCAAGGTTAATTCCGCCGAATGTCGGCTCAAGGAGTTTTACTGTTTCAACTATCTTGTCAACATCTTTTGTTGCAAGGCATATCGGGAAAGCATCAACATTGGCAAATTCCTTAAACAGAACGCACTTCCCTTCCATCACAGGCATGGCAGCTTCGGGACCAATGTCGCCCAGACCAAGAACAGCAGAGCCGTCAGAAACAACAGCAACCAGATTCCATCTGGATGTGTAGTCGTTGAGCAGGTTTTTATTCTGAGAAATTGCTCTTGAAACTTCAGCAACACCCGGCGTGTAAGCCAGACTTAAATCATGCTTGTTTTCCAGCTTAACCCTGCTTTTTATTTCAATCTTGCCTCTGCTCTTTTTGTGCATATCCAGTGATTCCTGAGCTAATGACATCTTAACACCTCTAAATTATTATTGTTAATTCTTGTGGGAGAAAGGATATATGTTTTAAGCGGTATTGAGCAAGGTGAGTAAGAGCGCAGAGTGGTCGAGGAGCAAAGCGATGAAGAAGTTAGTAGACTTTTCTGATAATAATCTTAAATTTTATGAGGAGCTCTCTCCACAAACCATTTAACGAATTCCTTAAATCTAACATCGGAAATTTGTATCATTAAAGAATTTGAAGAAGGCACCATTAAAGGCAGAAATATTCCATGTCTACAAAAATAGATAGAAATGGTTTTTATCTCTAAATCGTCATCTGATCCATCAATTCCACCTATTAAAGATAAAATATAGTAACCAATTAATTGATGAAAATCTTGTTCTTTAAGTTTAAGAAATTTGGTAGTTTTCATATCGATAATTTGATTATCTAAAACTATATCTGCATCAGCACCACCAACTAATCCGGATGCTTTTCCAAAAGTGGGATTAAGTAAACAAATTTCTTTTGCAGTAAAAGAATTTTTATCAACTAAATTAATCAGATTCCGTAAATCTTTAATATCTCCTTCATCAACTATATTTATATTAGGGTCGATATAGCTGGCTCTATAAATTGGGTCTATTTTTGCTAAGAGTATTGCGATTCTTAAAACATCGTTTGTTAAAGTTCCATCTTCAATATATTTTTGGTAAATTAATTTGGAATCATTAACTGTGTTTGTTAATTTAGTTTTAAGATTATCATCTCCAATACAACTTAAAGCAATTTCTGCAACCCATTTACTTGTTTTAGCCGAAGGATTATGTCTTTTTATGTAAAATCGTAATAAATAATCGAAAGCAGTCCCAACTAGACTATAATTCTTTGTTATTGGAGGTGCCTTCATTTCTGCTTTAAGATCAATCTTTGGAAGGGGAAATGTTTCAGAAAATTTCTTTCTTACGTCTGGTTCTTTAATGAATGAAGTTAGACTCATAAATTAAGATAATGTATGATTTTATTTAAAGTTTGTGGAGCGAGTTAGGAAAAAGGAAAATCCTACTAATTGAGTTTAACACCTATTAACCGAACCTTTAACTCAATTTTCATGTTCTGTGTTCTTAATATAAAGTTTAAACGAAAAATATAACCAGTGATGTTATGGGTGCGAAAAACAGGTTATTTGAGTTTGATGAAAAACATCCTGAAGAATTGGAAAAACTGCATGTGGTGGGGGATATACATGGATATCTCGATATTTTTGATTCTTTGTCTGAGACGGTTAATTTAGCTAAAGATGGTGTGATATTTCTGGGTGATTATGCAGACCGGGGTCCCTCCGGAGTTGAGGTTATAGAGCAGGTCAGTTCGTTGATGGAGGAAAATCCTGAAAATGTAGTGGCATTAAAGGGCAACCATGAAGATTATGAACACACCCTGCCGACATTTGGTCCCTGCGATCTGATTAATGAAGTAAAAAGGAAGGAAGGAGAATGGATAGATTACTATATGG
>DAOVKX010000029.1 GCA_030631505.1 Candidatus Nanohaloarchaea archaeon | reverse complement strand
TTTAAACTCAAAAAATATTTTCTTATTAAAAATTTGTATACTGGCTTTGGTGCCAGTTTAGTCTTTATAATAGGTGCTGGAGGTATTAATTTAAGCATTTTTAAGCATTACCTCTTGATCTCTTTTCTTATTTTCATAATCAGTGTAATATCTGACTTAAGGGATTATAAAGGGGATAAAAGTATAGGTATTAAAACTTTGCCTGTAATTTTAGGGTATAACACCACTAAAAAAATTATTTTCATCCTGCTTGCTGTGTTTTTACTAATCAGTTTAACAAGCCCCAACCTGCTTGTTTTTTTACCCTTTGGCCTGATTATGTTTTTTGCCCTCTACAATAATAGAGTTTCCCTTGCCCACTCTACTGGAGGGCTTTCTTTCATTTTCTTGGCTTTTTGGTTGGCTCTGTGAGGAATAAATATGTGTATGGTTACCTTTAGTTGGGAAGAAACCGATGCAAAGGAAAAGGTGAAATATTTTGAGAAGGAAAAATCATTAGCCTGGGCAGTAGTTGAACTTACAGAATCATGCAATTTTAATTGTATGTGGTGTTATGCAAATTCGGGGAATAGTTCAGACCCAAAGCATATGAGTAAGGAAAACCTAAAAAAGCTGATACAAACTCTTGCAAATTCTGGATTAAAACAGATTACATTTTCTGGTGGAGAGCCCACATTATATCCTTATTTGAAAAAAGCAGTTAAACTCGCAAAAGATAATGGTTTTATAGTTCATATGAATACTAATGGTTACTTGCTCACAAAAAAACTTGCACAAGAATTAAAAAATTTGGGCTTGAGCCAAGTCCAGATTAATATTGACTCTCTTGATTCCAAAAAGCACGATTATATCCGTGGTAAAGAAGGTTCTTTTTACCGTGCCATAAAAGCTCTGAAAAACGCAAAAGAGGTTGGAATGACTTGTGTTTCGCAGACTGTTTTGACAAAATTGAATGAAACTGAAATTCTTGATATTTTCAAATTCGCGAGGTCTCTTGAAATCCAGAGATGTAGGGTATGGGATATGATGGCAACAGGCCACGCATCAGAAAAAACAGACCTGAGACCAACTAATTATATGGAAACTTTGCAAAAATTAGCAGAATTTTCATCAAATACCGGAGCAAAAAACATAGAAACAGGAGACCCTTTATTTTTAGTTAACTGTGTCACCAACCTTGATGTATCAGTAGGATTTTGTCCTGCACTTAAAGGACTATTTACTACTATATCTTCTCTAGGCGAAACATATCTTTGCGCGGTATATAGAAAATCATTATACAATGTATTCAATGATTTGAATGGAGAAAACGCCTTAAATGAAATTCATAAAATCAAATTAAAAGAATTTATACGATTAAACAAAACACCATCAAAATGTAAAGCTTGTAATAATTTTAAGATATGCAATGGAGGATGTCCTGCAAGACGTGGATATACAACAGAAGGTGTTGATTACTTGTGTCAATACCAATAATTTATTTCAACTTAACTAGAATAAGTTACTACTAATTTCTTATAAGATTCTTTAATGTCCTCAACTTTTAATTCTTTATTTATCAGCCATAAATAACCACAAACCACATTAATTAACAAAGTCCAGTTATCTCTTTCTGGTTGCAAGCCATAGGGTATGCAGTTTATTTCCAATATTATTTTCTTTTTCCGATTTATTATTGTTACAGTACCCCACCCCATTGACTGGAGCAGAGTTTTAAGCAAGGTAAGTTTCTCTGTGTTTGATGAACTTTTTTTAATGATTTGCTTAAAATAGTTATATGATATAAAGGACACTCTATCTAATAGGATTCCTCTGTTACTTAGTATATGAAAAACCGTGTTTTCCACATACCATAAGGATTTTCCTCTAAAATAAAGTCTGTTGTTGCTTTTTAATCGAAATATTTTCGCCTTTAAAGCATCTTTTAATGTGATTCCTTTAAGTTCTGGCGAGTGGTTCAATTCATCATAAACTTCTTTTTCTTTTGCATTAATTGTGCCAAAAAAATCATCTTCGATTTTATACACATAATTGCAAAACTCCTTTGTTTGAAATACATTGACACATTCTACTTGAGAGTTAAATAATGTGTTGAGAATGCCAGCATAGAATCCTATCAAGCATTCATTTTTTCCTATTATTCTTGTTAATGCCTCATTTTTTGTTTTTATTACAATAATATCGTCTTTTTTAGTAATATGAAAATCATCCATCAATCCTAAGTTAATCCATACCCGTTTCATAACGTTATTTAAAAAAAAATTAGGAGTTTTTTTAAATATCTCAGGGACAACTTCCTGCACACCTAAATTCATCCATTGTTGTCCAACATTCATGATTTCCGTTTCATAACCTGCATCTTCACATTCCTTAATGTAATTTGCCAATATATCTTCAAAGAATAAAACATTACGTCTTTTCTTTATTTCAAATTTGTTTATTATCCCCCCAACAGTAGTTTCAATAATACCCTTGCGCAAATATTCAGATAGTCTCATAGAATGTTATATAAACAAAAGGAAGTATATCTCTTTTGTATAACATAAACCCTTATTTAAGCAGTCGTTCCTGCCTGTGTAGCTTCCTAAGTTCAGATTCTATACTATTAGAGTCTCCAATTCGGTCGTAAAAGGCAAACAGCAAAGAAAGTAATAATAACATTAAACAAGCCAAGAGCCCAACAGAGATATAGTGTGAGACAAAACTATCAACCACTCACGTTTCAAAGGTTCTAAAGCATTTGTAGAAAAAGGGATAATTTTGTCCTCCACTACTGAGTTTATTACATTTATGCAACAAAATATAAAATGCAAAGATTTATAATATTTAATCCTTAAAAGTGATAAAAGGAGATTTTTATGGATGATGAAATATTATTATTGAAGAAATTGGTGAGAATTGGGAAAAACATTGAATCTGAACTAAAAGAGCTAAGCAAAAAAATAGATTCTAAATAATTTTAGCACTACCCAATTTCAAACCACTACTGTTTATTATTAATTCGTGGGATATTTTTGGTTCGAAAGAAGTATACCTTAATTTATGGACTGTCAAGGTTCTCATCGGCTTCTCTTCCAGTTCCGAGAATGACAGATTGATTACGCCATCTGTCTCAAAAGCTTCCCCATTTCCTGTGTCTATATTATCATTTTCAGTTTCGCATAACAGCAAAGTGCAATTCATTTTCTTGATATGTTTAACTAACTCAGTTAAATGTATCCTGTAACTCGTTTTAGTATCTCCAAACATCAAAAGTTTATTAACATTATCGATAATCAGCCTATCAATATGCGGATAAGACTCTATTATATCAACAAATTTCTTCAGAGTCAGACTCTCCCCCAGGTGTATACTCTCTATAGCAAGGTTCTTACCCTTGTATTTTTCTACATCACATAACGACTTAATACCCTTACAAGCCCTTAGCAACTCTCCCTCATCTTCATTTAAAGAAACATAACAGCATTTTTCACCTTTAGCCGCACCTTCTAATAAGAAATTTAAAGCAACCAAAGTCTTGCCTGTCCCTGGACCCCCCGACACTAGTATAACTGTATTAGATGGAAATCCACCATTGAGTACACTATCCATTCCTTTTAAGCCAGTTGTCACTTTCATTTTAGTCATCCTTGAATGTCGGAATCCCTGTTTTAGACTCTTCTATTTTTATTAATAAAAATTTATCGTTATCCATCTCAAAAACTTTAGCTTCAACTTTTTTTTGAAGTTGTGGAATATTGTGTTTGTCAAGAATCTTCTTTGGGAACATAATCCGGTTACTATTGCCTAATTTACCAGTAGTCAGGCACTCACTTAATATATTAGAATCTGTCGGCAAAAGTATTAAATTTTTAGTTGTTTGTTTTAGTAATTCATATTCCTTTTTAGAAATTTTTAGATTAAGTGTTATATCATTATCTTCCATATTAATGGACTGAATACTTGCCATAATGTTTATATGTTTTACAAATATATTTAAACTTTTCGTATGATTTGTTTTTTATAAAAACCCATTGCTTGAAGATTTTTAAGTTATTCTCTTACTTCCAAAAGCCTTTAGCAGCATTCACAACTTCAACATTGGAAATGCTATTTATAACTTCCTTATATGCTCTTTTTCAGCCGTAAGCATTACTTGTTTCCCACCCAGCTCTTCTAACATCTCAATCTCTGAACTGTATTTTAGATTTCCCCAGAAGTAAGCGATACTCATTAATATCAGGAACACTCCCGCAATTGAAAATATTAGTGGGGAACAATCTATATTAAGTATTCTTAATGCATTTTCTATGTCGCCGGATTTCACAATACTAAGATCACTCACTTTTGTGAAAAACTGGACCGCTGAAGAAAATAAAAAACCAACAGTTACAGGTGCTAAAATGGTTGAAAGAACAAAATGTTTCCTTTTTAGCAACAAACCACTTAAAAGTATAAGTAAAAAACCAGTCAAAAGAGTTCCTACAGTACCGCTAAGAAGAAGAATAGCTGTCTGCCCTGCATTAAGCTCACAAAAAGGATAAATAGTTGCATAAATCCCATGAGTTATATCAAATGTATAATCCATCCAGTAGCCGCAATCATAAAAGTTAAGAACAGCTATATGGAATAATTCATGTGCTATTGGCGCAATGGTAAACGCAGAAAGGGGGAATAGAAGCAAACTAAGGAGAACTACAGCCTCGTAACTTTTGTAATGCATGGCGTTTCACTTCTTTTCATTATTAATAGCTTGTGTCACCAAATAAATTATGTAACTGTGCATAATCTTCACTGCTACCCTCGCGTTCACTAACGATTCTGCTTGTCACTCCTTGCCCTATCACAACATACCTTTTTTATTGAAATAAGCCCGCACTCCAGTTCTTTTTCTAAAATCAGCCACACTAACACCCAAGTTATAAGCTTAATATTATTATGTATAAACTTATCTTAGTTTTTATAAGCTTAATATTATTATGTATAAACTTATCTTATAAATGTTTCTATTAATCAATTCTATCAGAATTCAACTCAAACAATTGATGCTTTAAAACAAGAAGAGAACATACCAATACCTTAAATTTAACGAAGAAACCCCAGCTGTGCTGTAAACTTTAACCTTCGTTTAACTATCTGTTAAAAATAAAGAAAAAAGAAGGAAAAATCCTTCGTTCCTTATAAAACACATGCTCCATTGACACAAACAGTTGAATTCCATGCACAGTTATATTGGTTGCTGCTGCATTGAGTTCCTGAACAGAAATACTCATTCAAAGTCACATTATCAACGCAGTAGTCCGTATAATTATATGGAAGTTCGTTGTTATATCCTGAAACTGTTCCCTGTATGTGGATAACATAGCCACCGTCTGTATCGCTGCATGAATCCGGTGGACCATCACAGGTACCATTAGTGCATCCGTATTCACATTCTTCTTGTAGTGTTGGTGTATCTGTGTAATCACATTCTCCAGAACTGCAGTAATAATCCCTATAGTCTTTGTAAACAGAGTCATTCAAGCAGTAGTTGTCTCCTGTGTAACTATCAGTTCCGCAACTTTGCTGTGAACCCTGCTCATAGTTGCCGGAACAGTAGTATTCCATTATTGTTCCTGAATCAACACAGTAGTCGTCATTGCTGTAAGGTGTATTGTTATAGTATCCTGATGTTGTGCCAAATACAGTTATTATGTTTCCACCGTCTGTATCACTACACGAATCTGGAATTCCGCAATCTTCAGGGCAGGTTTCTGACGTTTCCCCGCCTTCACAGACGCCATCGCCGCAGTTTGTCTCGTCATTGTCTTGCGGTCCACTGCACCCTGCGTCGTTTCTGTCTACTAGTCCATCGCCATCGTTGTCTATTTTGTCATTACACTCTGGTTTTACTGCACGAACAGTTGGTTTTGCATCCAGTAGGTTGGGAATCAATAACCCCACTAATAGAGCTATGCAGAACAAACTCAATATTGCTATTTTTTTGTTCATTTAATCACATAACAATATAGAACAAAAAATTATTTATACTTGCTATAAAAATCTACAGCAAAATGTATATTATATCAAATATATTTTTAGTACAGAACAAAAATAAACGAGTAGTTAACCGCAACTCCCGCTATCACTGCCGGTTCCCTCAAAACCAAATCCTGGAGATGGTGTTTCAGAAGACAGTTCTGTACTGCACTCTTCAGGAACTGTTGAAAATCCCGAGCAGATTACCTCCAGAAGACTTGCAGGGTCTCTCCCGCTTGAAACCATTTTTCCATTGACAACCAATGCCGGACTTCCACGAACACCATACTCTTCATTCAAATCCTTGTCAATGTCAAACAAAGGGAATCTTCCGTTCAGCCATGTTGATTTGTCATTGAACTGCTCTGTTATCTTGTATTCATCATCAACTCTGACTATGCAGGAATCCAGTTTTGTTTCATCTGTTCCTGCTTCAGTTACGCATTCATCAGTATTGCCCTCTTTCAGGAAGCATGAAATGTAATCAATATATTTTTCATCCTGTTCTTCCTGTATGCAGTGTTGCAGCATCTGTTCATTAAGCTCTGTTTCACCATGCATTGCGTAATAGACAAATTTAACACTAAAATCTATTTTGTCCCCAAGCGCTTCAGCAACAGGAATTATGCCCTTTTGTATCTGTGTTCCGTATGGGCAGTGGCTCATAATAAACATCTCAACTTTTGGCTTATCTGTTTTTGTAACTCCTGTATCTGTTGGAGTATTATCATTTGCTTCTTCTGCTTCTTCTTTCTCAACTACCTCAGAAGTATTTACTGGCTGTGATAAGAACAAATATTCACCACCCTTAGTCATGTAAATAGGAATTTCTCTTCCCTGATACGACGTCATAATTTTATACATCTGGTTTTCCTCCTCAACAGAAACCAAAGTGGCCTCACTGCCTTCCTGAACCAGATTATTATTAATATAATCTATAGTTTTCTCAGCGGCAACAGATTCGCTTAAAAACTGACCTGTTGGTGCTGGACAGCCAACTTTCCCTACAAGAACAAATAACAAAACAACACTAAGAACTGCTGTTGATAGTTTCCATGCATTCACAGGATCCTTCTTAACTGGTTTAGCCAAACCTGTTTCAGGTTTATCAGTCTTTTTTGCTTCCTTGCTCACTTTCTTACTCACAGAATACACCCTTAATAATCAATAATAGCTATATCTTTATAAAGTTTATGGATACTATGATTATATAACAACTCCAGACAATAAGTTTTATAAAGTTAATTCATTCAATATATTATAAAAGGTGAGTCATATGACTGGTGAATATCTTTGCAAATGAAAAAAAAGATTTAATTAATTCTGACTCTGCAAAAACTGCAGACAATATAGTGAATTTAATCGGCAATACACCCTTGGTTAAAATCAATAAATTAAATCCGGTTAAAAACGTAACAATTTATGCTAAACTTGAGTCATTCAACCCCGGAGGTTCCATTAAAGATAGAATAGCATTAGCTATGATAGAATCAGCGGAAAAATCAGGCGAATTAACAAAAAACAAAACAATACTCGAAGCAACATCAGGCAATACAGGAATTGGTCTGGCTCTTGTTGCCGCTGCTAAAGGTTACAAAGCCTTATTCGTAATGTCTGAAGCTGTAAGTCTGGAAAGAAAAAAGATTTTAAGAGCTTACGGAGCAGACATTCTTTTAACTCCTGCCAAAAAAAACACTGATGGGGCAATTGAAAAAGCATACGAACTGGCAAGAAAAGAGCCAAACAAATATTTCTTAACTGACCAGTTCAATAATCCTGAAAATGTTCAGGTGCATTATGAAACAACAGGCAAAGAAATCCTGCAACAGACAAAAGGCAAAGTCACGCACTTCATAGCAGCAATTGGGACAACAGGAACATTAATAGGCGTGGGAAAAAGATTAAAAGAATACAACAAAAATATTAAAATAATAGCTGTTGAGCCATACCTAAATCATAAAATACAGGGCCTGAAAAATCTGCATGAAGCATACAAACCTGGGATATGGAGCAAAAAAATTCCTGATGAAAAGATAAAAATCAAAGACAAAGACGCTTATGAAACTGCGAGATTGCTGGCAAAAAAAGAAGGGCTTTTTGTCGGCATGTCCTCGGGCGCCGCAATGTATGTCGCACTTCAGAAAGCAAAAGAGTTAAAAGAGGGAGTTATTGTAGCAATACTCCCTGACGGCGGCGAAAGATACTTATCAACATCGTTGTTTAATGATTGATTCAAACAGTATTTATATTCAACCACCTAAAAATTTGCTTTGCAAATTTTGGGTCCCAAAAATACCAAAGGTATTTTTTAGGAACTGCAAGAGCAATACCAAAACTTGCTTTCGGTATTCCTTTAACCAATTGCAGGAGTTATATCGAACCTTGTGTTCAATATTACGTTGATTGAACTTCGAGGAAGTTCAGCGGAGATGGCCAAATCCGGTAAGGCGGTCGGCTGCAAACCGACAGATTACGGGTTCAAAACTACCCCTTTTCTTTTGAAAAGGGTAGGTGAAAATCCCGTTCTCCGCTTTTATTTAGAAAGTGGTAGCATGTTCAAAAATATATCTGAAATTTTGTTCCAGAACCAAAGAAAAAAATTAGAACATGTTTTAGCTGAACTCTCTGAAAACGATTACAAACGTTCTGTTGAAATTGAACATTTTGAAGACCCATTCCCGCTAAGTAAAATAATGGCTTATGGCTACGACTTGAAAAGAATCAATTATGAAATCAACAGGAAACCAAAAACAAAAGAAGAAATACGAGAGATGGTAAAGAAACGGGAGCAATATTTGAAAAAAGAGGTTTAAAAGAGATTAAAATGTGGCAACCAGAAATAGAAAGAAACACAAAAGAAACCCGGATAAAAATTAATTTAAACATAGACGGTAAAGGAAAATCAGACATAAACACGCCAATAAAATTTTTAAATCATATGATTGAATCAATAGCTAAGCATGGGTGCTTTGACTTAAACATAAAAGCTAATGGTGATCTAGAAGTAGACCAGCATCACCTTGTGGAAGACGTAGGTATTGTATTAGGTCAGGCATTTGACAAAGCTCTGGGAGATAAAAAAGGCATAAACAGGGCAGGTTATTTCGTAATGCCGATGGATGAAGCACTGGCTATATGCGCTATAGACATCAGCAACAGGCCATATTTGAAATTTGATGCAAAATTTAAAAATGAAAAAATAGGGGATTTGAACAGTGAATTAATATATGATTTTTTCAAGGCATTTGGTTCAAACCTCAAGTCAAGTATACATATAAAATCCTTTGAATCAAGAAGCGACCATCACAAAGCAGAATCTATTTTCAAGGCATTTGGAAAATCCATGAAAATGGCCTGTTCAAAAGACCCAAATTTAAAAGGCCGGATACCCAGCACAAAAGAGGTATTATAAATGATTGAAATAAATGAAGAACTAAAAAAAATGATTGAAAATAATATTATAGCATTAGCAAGTGTCGACGAGACTGGCAAACCACATAATATTGCAGTAGGTTCCTCAAAAGTTGTTTCTAAAAATCAAATTATTGTAACTGATAATTTTATGAAAGAAACAACCCAAAATATTCTAAAAAATAATAATGTTTCTTTAGTTGTTTGGAACACTGACTGGGAAGATAGAAAAGATTGTTATGGTTATGAAGTTATAGGTACCGCAGAATATTTCACTTCTGGCAAATGGCTTGAAAGTATTAAAAATAGATATAAAAGCGAAGGTAAAGATTTTCCCGCTAAGGGTGCAATTCTTATAACAGTAAATAAAATTAAAAAATTAGTTAGATGATAAAAATGACATTAAAGGTTTACAACACTTTAACAAGAAAAAAGGAAGTTTTCAAACCAATAAGAAAAAACATTGCCCATATGTACACCTGCGGGCCGACAGTCTATGGCCTGCCGCACATCGGAAACTACAGGAGTTTTTTCATGGCAGACATAATCAGGAGATGGCTTGAATACTTAGGTTACAAAGTAAAGCATGTAATGAACATAACTGACATAGACGACAAGACAATAGGAAAGTCTGCTGAGCAGAATATAAGTTTAAAGGAATTTACAGGAAAATATGAAAAAATATTTCTTGAAGGCCTCGACGTCCTGAACATAAAAAGAGCATATAGGTATCCAAGAGCGACAGAACATATAGATGAAATGGTTGCATGGACAAAAGCCCTGATAAAGAAGGGCTATGCTTACGAAAAATGCGGAAGCGTTTATTTTGACATTTCTAAATTTAAAGATTATGGAAAATTATCAAAAGTTGATTTGAAGAACATAAAAATCGGAGCAAGTGTTGATGTCGATGAATACGCAAAAGACAGCCCCCAGGATTTTGCGCTTTTGAAAAGAACAACACTCAAGGAGCTAAAAGTCGGAGGATACTACGACTCTCCATGGGGAAAAATCAGGCCTGGCTGGCACATAGAATGTTCTGTCATGTCAACAAGATATTTAGGCCAGCCCTTTGATATACATACAGGAGGCATCGACCTCATGTTCCCCCACCATGAAAATGAAATCGCCCAGTCAGAGGCCTATTCCGGGAAAAAATTCGTGAACTACTGGCTGCACGGAGAACACCTTATAGTCAACGGGGAGAAAATGAGCAAAAGCAAGGGGAACTACTTCACACTGACTGACGTAGTCAAAAAGTATGGTGGCGAGGTTATAAGATTCCTGTTCCTCTCAGTGCACTACAGGAAAAAACTCAACTACACAGATTCCTTTGCTGAAAACTCAAAAAACAGCTATGAAAAATTAAAGGAATGCTCAGAAAAACTAAAGCACTCATTAAAAAAAGCAACAAATGAAAAATTCGACAAAGACAAAAAAACATTGGAAAAACTCCCGGAAATAAAAGAGAAGTTCACAAAAGCCATGAACGATGACTTCAATACCCCAAAAGCCATGACTGCATTCTTTGAACTGGCAAAAGAAACAAACAGGTATCTGGAACATGGAAGAAATAAAGAGGTTTTGAAAGAAGCCCATAAAACATTTACAGAATTTTCATCTGTTTTCGGTCTATTTGAAAAAAGAAAAAAATCGAAACTGCCGCCGGAAGAAAAAAAATTAATAGCAGAAAGAAAAAAGGCAAGAAAAGAAGGAAACTGGGCAAAGGC
>DAOVKX010000080.1 GCA_030631505.1 Candidatus Nanohaloarchaea archaeon | reverse complement strand
TCATTCAAAATAGTTTTAGTTTCATCAGTTAAATTACAATGCAAACTTATAACATTACTTTGTCTCAATAATTCGTTTAATTCAACAAATTCATACGAAACTTTCTTTTTGTTTTTGGAATGATAGATAATTTTCATTCCAAAACTTTGAGCAATTTCTGCTACGCGGCTTCCGATTCTTCCTAAACCAATAATTCCAAGCGTTTTTCCTTTTAATTCCCACCCCATAAATTTTTCAAAACCCCAGTCTCCTTTTTTAACAAAAGCCATTGCATCATAAGTTTGCCTGGAAATGTTAAGCAGAGCAGAAATTGTTAATTCTGCCACGGATTCTGTGGCATAATCAGGCACATTTGTTAAAGTAATTCCTTTTTTATCCAATAGTTTAATATTAAAATGAGAAATATCGGTGTGCATTGCACCTATGTATTTTAAATTTGATAATTCAAATAGAGAATCATTATAATAATCAAAAAGACGCGTAATAAGAGCGTCTGCACCTTTTATGTCTGATGCTTTCAGACCATTTATATATTCCCCATCAACAGAAACAACTTTGACTGATTCTGCAAATTTTTTTAACTCGCTAATAAACTCTTTTTCTAGGGGTTTTGATTTCAAATCATACAAAACAATCTTTTTGAATTTCATAACCATACTTAGCAGTGATTATTTTAAATATTTTCTGAGGTATAGCTATTGAGTACAAAAAGCAATAAGTAGTTAGGATTTTTTCTTTATAGACAGCACCGCAAATCCATATTTGTCTATTTCCTCTTTTGTGTGAAACTTCTCCATATTTTTTGTGTTAAGTTTAAACAAAATTTCGCAGTCTATTTCTCTGCCAGTATAGCTTTTGGTTTTTGGATTCCATTCTCTTAAAAGAAGGACATCCCCTAATTTGCAATCAAAATCTGCTAACCTTAAATCAAACGTTTTCTCTCCTGATTTAACTTTCTCAAAAAGCTCTGACCAAGTTTTCTTTTCGATCTTCAAATTGCTCACCACCTAAAAAATCCTTTGAGGATTTTTGGGTCCCATAAATCTTCGATTTATTAGGAATAGTTAATTTGGAGATGTGAGGTAATCATCAATCTCTCAAATTTCCGAATCATTTTCATAAGTTCAATTAACTTTTAGATTTTATAAAAAGTATTTTTAAAATCAGAAAGAGTAATCACATTAGTTTTTCCGATTGCATGCCTGAGGGTGTCAATGGCGTATTGGTTATGGTTTGCTCCATGATATGTTGCACAGCAGTCTGCAATAACTTTAACATTAAAACCTAAATCAAATACATCCAGTGATGCCTTCAGGACTACTACATCTGTAAGAAAACCTGCAAAATAAATGTCTGATACGTTTTGTTTTTTCAGATAATCACATAATTCTTTTGTGAATATGCTGTAAGTGCTGTGCCAGAATTCCGGATATTTTGAAAGAAAGGAGTGTAAACCAGTTATAAGTTTTTTATCATCTTCATTTTGGAATCCCTTCCAGTCCAGATATGTCTCAAATTTACTTTCAGGTTTATTTTCAAAACAACAAACCAGTACCTTAAAGTCAGTTTTTGTATCTGCGTATTTCAGTAATTCAGCTAATTTTTTAATTCCGGTTTCAGTCCCGGGTTTCTCAAAACCTTTTTGAGGGTCTATTAAGATTAACATCCTATCACAATAATCATCTTTTCAACAACTTCCTTCCCTCAAAGAATAAAAAGCCCGTGCTTGAGAAAAAGAGCACTTTTGCCCAGTCCATGAGACTTAACGGCATCATGCCGAAAACTGCGTTCAGTGGTGTGTAGATTATTGAAAGTTGTAAAACAACACTGATAAGTATAGCCCATATTAAATACTTGTTTGAAAAAAATCCTATCTCAAATACACTCCTGTCTGACCTGCATGATGAGATAAACAATAACTCAAAAAATATCGTAGTAGTCAATGCCAACGTTCTTGCCTTGACTAAGTTGCCTGTGCCCAAATATTCCAGGGCGAATATAGCTAAAGCGGATAAACAGGCGATAAGGCCAACTGTAAGTAAAAAAGGAAGCAGGTTTTTTAAAATTCCTTCATTTTGGTCCCTTGGTTTCCTTTTCATGATATTTTTGTCTGATTTTTCCATGCTCAGGGCAATTGCAGGCAGACTGTCTGTTACCAGATTAACCCATAATATATGCAAAGGCAGAAATGGAAGAGGAAACCCAAGCAAAAGGGAGAAGAGGATCACGCCAAGTTCGCTGAAGTTTACAGATAATAAAAACTTGGTGGATTTTTTTATGTTGTCATAAATAACTCTTCCTTCCTTTACAGCGCTGACAATGCTTGAAAAATCATCATCAAGCAAAACCATATCAGATGCCTCCCTGGCTACATCAGTGCCTCTCAGGGACATGGCAATCCCGACATTTGCTTTCTTCAGCGATGGAGCATCATTAACCCCATCACCTGTCATTGCAACAACTTCTCCGTTTTTCTGGAGAGCATCCAAAACCCGGACCTTGTGTTCAGGGCTCAGCCGCGCGTAAACACCTGCACTTTTAACAAGTTCCCGAAGCTTTTTATCATCAATCTTATCGAGGTCAGCGCCTTCCAGAACATCGCCTTCTATGCCAACTTGCCTGGCTATAGCCATTGCAGTTAATTTATGGTCCCCGGTCAGCATTGCGACCCTTATGCCAGCGCATTTGCACAAATTTATAGCATCCTTAACCTCTTCCCTCGGCAGGTCCATCATGCCCACCAGGCCTGTAAAAACCAGATTTTTAACGTCTTTGCCGTTTTTGTAAGCCATTCCCAGGACTCTCAGGGCATTATTTGCCATTTCCATGTTTTGCCGCAAAACCTCGTCTTTATCTTTCTTTGTTAATTTTCTTACCCTGCCGTTTATATTTATGTGCGAACACATTTCCAGAATTTTTTCCGGCGCGCCCTTGACATAAGTCAACAATTCATTGTTGATTTCGTGCATTGTCGCCATGTATTTTTTTTCAGAACTGAACGGTATTTCATTTACCCTGTTTCTCTCTTTTGTAAGCCCTGCCTTTGCCGCAACAACCAAAAGCGCTATTTCTGTCGGGTCCCCGATATTGGGCAAAGTTGAGTCATTGCATGATGCGCCTATTTTTAATAATAATTCAAGTTTTTCCGGGCTTATTTTTTTTCCGTTTGAGTAAAAACCGCCCTGGGTTTTGTAGCCATCCCCTGTAATTTTGAGTTTCTGGTTGTTAACAAAAATTTCAGAAACGGTCATTTCGTTTCTGGTTAAAGTTCCTGTCTTATCAGAGCATATGACAGTAGTGCAGCCCAATGTTTCGACCGCCTGCAGCTCCCGGATTAATGCCTTTTTCCTGAGCATTCTTTGCACACCCATAGCCAGAGCAATTGTAACTATGGCAGGCAATGCCTCAGGTATGGAAGAAACAGCAAGAGCCAGCGCAGTCATCAGCATCTCTGTTGTTTCAAGATTCTTCATTACACCGATTACAAAGACCATAGCACATGCAACAGAAGCTATCACACCAAGCCATTTGCCCAAATTGGCAAGCCGTTTTTGCAGTGGTGTCTTGATATCCCCAGCACTTTGCACTAACTCTGTTATTTTCCCGAGTTCTGTATCCATTCCTGTATTTACAACAATGGCTTTGCATTTCCCAGACACCACAATAGTTCCTGAAAAAAGCATATTCGTCCTGTCGCCCAATGGCAGAACTCCAAGCAATTTTTTGCTTCCCTTTCCATCAGGCACAGATTCTCCAGTGATAGCTGATTCATCCACCCTCAGGTTAAATATTTCAAGAACTCTTGCATCTGCGGGAACCTTGTCCCCTGTTTTCAGCAGGATTATATCCCCCGGAACAAGAAGTGTCGTGGGAATTATTTTTTCAACACCAGCCCTTAGCACAGTTGTTGAAAGCGCGCTCATTTTTTTAAGTTCTTCCATTGCCCTTTCAGCTTTATATTCCTGGACAAAACCAAGAATCACATTCAATATCATGAATGCCACAATGACAACAGCATCTATCATATTGCCGATTAAAAGCGAAAGAAAAGTCGCAATCAGAAGAATAAGAACCATCACATTTTTGAACTGTCTCAAAAATATTTTCAGAGCTCTTTCTTCATCTTCTGCCCTGAGTTCATTATGGCCATATAACCTTAATCTTTTGCTTAATTCATCGTGAGTCAGGCCATTCTTATTTGTATTAAGCTCTTTTAAGACTTCAGCAGTTTCCATCCTGTAAGCATTTTCAAGAAGGGGCATACTATTAATTGGTAAAAGTTGGTTTATATATTAGGGTTAAATGCTCTGCACACATCTCTGCCATTATCAACTTATACATCTGATAAACTCACCTGACGAGCCAGAAAT
>DAOVKX010000092.1 GCA_030631505.1 Candidatus Nanohaloarchaea archaeon | reverse complement strand
AGAACCCTTCAGAGATTTCAACTGTAAGGGAAATTATGAATCAGACAGGACTTGACCCGGAAAATATCGATATAGGAATACTGGTAGATACTCCAGCAGCAGCTCTTTCAGCCGAAGAATTTGCCAGAACCGGGATAAAGTTCGTTGTCATAGACCTTGAAACGCTCACGCAACATGCACTGGGCGTCAATAAAGAGGACATAAGAACCCTCAGCTTATATAATGAATTCCATCCCGCTTTGATAAGATTGGTAAAAAGCGCAATAAGAGGCTATAAAAAGCATGGGATAAAAACATCTATTTACGGGAGTTCTGTGAACACAGCTATAATGACAGAAAAACTGGTGGAACTTGGCATAGATTCCATAGCCACAACACCAGAGCATATTGATTTAGTCAAGTACACAATAGCGCGAAGCGAGAAGAAAATGCTTCTCAACCTGTTAAGGGAAGGCAGGATGAAGCCGGGAGATTATTTTGGGCAGCGATGATTAACTGAAGGTTATGCTGTCTCCGAATATGTCTTTTAGTTCTTTCAAAAGTGTAATGCTCTTAACTATATATTTAAAATTGAGTCCAGACCGGCTTTTCTGACTTTGTGTCTTATCGGTTTTGTATTTTTTATTTCTTTTTTGGTCATTTTATCACGCAGTGGAAAGAAGTTTGTTTTATTTATGTCTTTAATTGTCTCTTCAAAAGTTACCTGAGCGGGCTGGAGATAGCATAAAGTTAACTCAGGCACCACACTGACTACAGGGTTTTTTCCGATTCTGCAAAGCTCTGTTTGAATATCTCTTATTGCATTTCTTACACAACCGTCAAGGAAGCAGCCGCCTATGTATATTTCTCCGTCTTCAATCAAAGAGAAATCGGTGGTATTCCCGTTGCTGTCAGCAGGAAGTTCAATTAATTCGAGCTCTGATTCGGCTGTTTTTATGTTGCGACGATACTCCCGGAGAAATTTTTTCCACAAACGCTTTCTGTCAAAAAATGAAATCAAACAATTTCTTTTGGGTATGTCCTTTTTCCCTATTTCTTCGTATGAAATATTCGGAGTTCCTATATTTTCACCTTCCGGAAACCCGGGCCTGTATTTTGTTTCAATTCGGGGAATCTCTCCAAAAGGATACTCTTTGTGCACTATGTATATTGCCGGCATAGTATTAAGAGTTGGACAAACCTTTTTAAAGTTAACGCTACTATAAAGTAGTAATTGATTGGATTATGGGTGTGTTTATGGGACAAAAAGAACTAATTGATACTGCTTTAAGAAAAGCAAAAGAAGTGGAAAATCTTAGAGAGTCACAGGACGAGGCAGAAAGAGATAGGCAAATAGGTATAGACACAACATTAAGGGAATCTGTTTCTGACGAACAGATTATGAAACTCTTAGGTTTAAACCAATCCATCCCAATAATAGCTGGAACTCATTATGATGTTTATTTGGCACACAGGGGTGCTATTGAGGTATATTCCAAGGGGTGTAGAGGGGCAGTAATACGTACATATAAACTAACTAAAATCCAGTCCGAAGACCTAAGAAATAAATACTCAGAGTTCATTGACTCTGAAAATCGTGCATTTGTAGTTACGAAAGCGGAAATCAAGGAAAAAGATATGTTAGCTGCTAAATATGATACTGTTTTTAAAGGCACAACCTCTGAAACATTAAATGATACGCTAGAAAAGATTAAAGAAAATTATAAATGACCTCAATGTAGAGTTAAAAAAATTGAAACAATAAGTGATTAAAATGGCAGAAAAATATGACCTTCAAAACATCTTCAAGGATGTGTTAAACGAGGCCCACAAAGTAGGAACTAAATTGACATACATACCTAATGGGATGTTGCCAAAAAGAGTTAAAGAAATGATTGAAGAACAGAATTTGTATTTTGATGCGGTACGGGCAACTAACTATTCAGGGTTTGGAAGATTTGTTGGTGGATGCGCATTGGAGTTAGTTGGAGTGTGTATTGGAGATCCTATAACTGCGTTTCTTTTGGGTCCGCTTGTGTGTATAGATGGTCTTTCTGCCGTGAAAGACAAAGAAAAGCGCGGTTCTGGGTTTTTTGAAGTACCTATGTATTTAGCTGAAAAAATTAACAAGTATTCAATAGAGCAAGATGGATTAAAACAATAAGTGATTGAAATGAAACTCCAGAGAAGGCCTTTGATGTTCCAGGTGGACAAGATTAACACAGAGAAAGAGATGTTGGAGAGGCATAAGTTTGTCATATCCAATCCTGTTGGCGGGAATTTCAAGGTCAGCAACGGCAAATATTTCTGTGATATTACAATAGACGAGGCCGGAGTGGAAGTCAAGTGTGCGGATAAAAACGGCAGGGCAAGTTTTTTAAGCACAAAAAACTCAGTTGATAAACATGATTGAGAAATCAGGAAATGTTCTTGGAAATTATGCTTTTTTATTCCGAAAAACGTTTGAGAAATTTAATAATACTGGGTTAACTCCAGAGGATAAGGAAGTAAAGGATTATTTCGATAAACCTTTAACAAAGGGGTCCTATGGTCTGGTAAAGCAAAGAGAAAAAGAATTAATAGAGTTAGAACTTTAACTTATTTAATGTTTTATTCTGGTAATATGTTTATGTTAAGCGAAATTTCTGGCATTATAAAGAAACACCAAGCAAAAAGAGTGCTGATTCAGATACCTGAAGGCATGAAGACAAAAGCGCAGGAGATTTCTGAAATTGCGGAAAAACGAGGCGTTGAAACGATAATTCTTGCTGAGCCGTGCTTTGGTGCGTGTGATGTTCCTGATAATGTAGCAGAACAACTTGAATGCGATTTGATAATCCAGTTCGGGCATTCTTCAATGGGTCTGAAATCAAAAGTACCAATAGAATATGTTGAATACAGATTAAAATCAAATGCTTTAAAAATTCTTGAGGAACATTCTGAAAAATTAAAAGATTATAAAAAAATCGGTTTGTTGACAACCCTGCAGCACATTGATGAATTAAAGGGTGTCAAAAAAGTTTTGGAGAGGGACGGCAAAATTGTTTTTATCGGAAAACCCGATGTCGCAAAATATGCTGGGCAGATTCTGGGATGCGACCAGCAGGCGGCAAAAATAGTTGAGGGTAAAGTTGATGCGTTCCTTTATATTGGCTCAGGAAGGTTCCATTCCCTAGGCGTTGCCCATAAAGTGAATAAGCCTGTTTTAATCCTTGATGTTGAAAAGAATGATATTTTTGAACTTAAGGATGAACTTGAAAAATACCAGAAAAAACTGATAATGAAAAAGGAAAAGTTTAAGGATGCAAAAAATATAGGCCTGCTTGTCTCAACTAAAAAAGGGCAGTTAAACAAAGATGTTTTTGACATCAAGAGAAGAATTGAAAAACAGAACAAAAAAGTGTGGATTGTTGCAATGGACCAGATAACTCCGGAAAAAATTCTGGGAATGAATTTTGATGTTCTTATAAATACTGCCTGCCCAAGAATTGAAGAGGACTTGGTATTCGGAAAACCTGTTTTAAACTGGTTTGATATTGTGCAGAGTGGCAGCGCTTAAATGTTGTAGGTATGAACTATAGCATTAATTTCGTTGATTTCT
>DAOVKX010000033.1 GCA_030631505.1 Candidatus Nanohaloarchaea archaeon | reverse complement strand
GAGTCAGTTCAGAGGGCTTTAAGGATATTGCGCCGTCAAACGGAACGCTGTTTTCTTCAAATTTCTCCACCTGCCCTTCAGGCACAAGTATATTTACGTCAAAGCCCTGCGGCTTTAATCCCCATTTTGTCAGCAGAGGTATGTCTTTTTCATTCGGGTTTTTCATGCCCCAGAATATGCCCATAGTGTCAATAATTATCCCGGAAAGGTTTTTCCTGATGTTTTCCGGCTGTGTCAGGAGTTCTTCTGCTACAACGCCCATTGTGTACGATTTCCCGGAACCGCGCTTTCCTACAATTGCCATTATGTGCGGTCTTGCCAAATCAATTATAACTTCATTTGCCAGATGGGCTTCGTTTTTGCTTCCGACATAATGCCTGCCGAGTTTTCCAGTTCCTTTTGTGCGGTATTTTTCCGTGTCCTCTTTATCCCTTCCGACCATAATTACTTTCATAAGAGGTTTTAGTTTTTCTTTGTTAATAAATTTTTAAAATGTAAACCTCATAAATATGCTTAAGGTGATTTTATGGTGTCGAAATTAGGCGAGTTTTTCAAGGAAAGCGAGGAATTTTTAGGGAATGTTGTCAAACTGCTCTCAAAGCATGAGATTGAAACAGAGCTCAAATTTGATAACATGGTTCTTACAGCAGGGAAGATAAAAATAAATCTTGATGGGAAGACTATGGTTCGGTTTTCGCCAAAAGAAAAAGGAAAAAAGTAGCTGGGAGTTATGCTGGATGTAAAACTTAAACTGGATAAGAAGGAAACTCTCCAGTTGAGCATTAAGGATAAAACTGTGAATGTTAAGGTTATTGATTATATGCAGATTCTGAAAACTCCCCAACTTGTCAAAATAGGGCTGAAACTTAAGTCTTTTTCCAAGGGCAATTATGACATTAGAATATCAAAGGGCTTTTTCAAGAACATTTTTAAGAAGTGATTAATCCCGATACAATATTTTTGAACCGACAGCTTCCTGTTTTATCTCATCCAGCCGTCTTAATATATGCGACCTGTATGGTTTATCCATATCTTCTTTTATGTACGGTATGGGGAGCAGATTGCCTGTAGCAAGTGCTGAACCGATAAGTATTCCACACATAATCTCTTCTTTTGTCAGTTCCATGCTAATGAGTGAGACATGAAGTTTTAAATTCTTTAAATCATCAGGATTCCAAAGAAAAAGAGTATTACAATTAATATGAAAAAAATTACAATGGTTTTTGCCGATGCCCAGAGGAATTTGTAGAGAAAATAGCCAATGAACGAGAGCATGAGTGCGGTTATAACAACTGTCATGGAGCCCGCGTCCTGAACGCCGGTTATGAACAAGACATACATCCTGACTAATGCTCCGCCGACTGTTAATATGGTATCAACAGTATTTTCAACAATTGTCTTTATTATGAATCTCAAGAGTTCTATCTCTTCATTCAGCATAGAAATAATTTGTCAAGGGTTAATTAAATAGTTTGTATCTTCTTCAATTTCCAATTTAATTTTTTCTTTGTATTTTCCTGCAGAACGCTCTGCAAAGTCTACACCTAAAAGTATCCCATAAACAGCAGCAAAGGTGACTAAACCAAACTCTCCCTGTGTAGTGATATGATATGCGGCTTCTTGAGAAAAAGTTGATAACCAAAGACCAAATCCACCCATTCCAGAAGCTATGGGGCTTAAATCTGCAATATATCCTTTTATTGTGTTTATGTCTGCCATACTTACTATTTAATCCTAAAAATTTAAATAAATGACATCAGCAGAGAAGATAAGACAATCATCAGAAGTCAATTAAATAATTTGTATCTCCATTTTCTTTATCTTTAATTAATTAGAATTATATGCATCATAGATATTCCATACCCACAACACAGGTGTTGTGATTAACCCTATTACTATGAATATAAGAAAAGTACTTACAACCATTCCCAGGAATATTAGAATGCCTTTACCCACTTCACCCTTAATGAGTTGACCTAATCCAGGAATAAAGAAAGAAAGTAATGCGGGTATTCCATGTTTTTGCTCTTCTTTAGCCATATTGAATATTAGACATAAATAAGTATTTAAAATTTGCTAAAGCTCAATTACAACTAGCAATTACTTTACACAACATTTTATAGAATTAATCTGAATATAGGGCTGTTTATCATAATTAAAAGTGCAGAAATTATTAAAACGGCCCAGATTTTTCTGTCCCATGCAAAGACTTTGGAACCATCCAAAGGAGGTATTGGCATCAGGTTGAAAAATGCAAGGAATGCGCTTACGCGAGCTATATCTGATGATATGCCTCCTAAAGGGATGAGGATGAACAGGAGCGCAATAAAAAGGTTTGCGACAGGACCGGCAGCTGCTATGTAACCATGCTGTTTTCTGCTTAATTTTATGTGCCTTAGACCCCACAAATCCATGTAAGTTGTTGAAATTACAACTGCTCCGGGGGCTGCCATGACAAAGCCGCCGTTGGTTATGAAGGCCATCAACAGTGCAAATTTTAATCCGGTTTTCCACATCCGGTATTCAGAAAAACAGCCGTATCTTATCGCCACGAATTTATGCGCTAGTTCATGAGGTATGAAGGCAAAGGCAATAATGACCACATATATAAAATAAAGCATAAGCGTTTCCATGTTCAAAGAGCTGAACAAACCCAACCCGGGATAAAAGAACGCAAAGCCCAAAACCAGTGTTGATATAATTATCTCTTTTATTTCCCTGCCTGAAAACCAGATTTTGAGTTTCATTTCTTTCTCCTCAGCACAACCCATATTTCTTCATTATCAAACTCGGTATAATCATCAGGATATAAGCTTAAACTGTCTGCCAATTGCTCAATGATATTTTTTAAGTCGTTGGTTTTCTGGCTGGAGGCGTCTATTTTTATCAGGATTTTGCCTGTATCACTTACTGAATCAATGACTTTTTCAATTATCCTGAAAAGCGAGAATGGGCTGAGATGCAGACTGCTTAAAAAAACATCAACTTTTGAGCCTAGTTCTTCCTTTAATTTTTGCGCATTTATGTTTCCTTTTATCACTTTAATTTTTTTATTTCTAATTTTTGGGGTTATTCCTTCAGGTGTTATTACAGACACGTTTGTTTCCAGTTCAAGCAGATACAATAAAGATTCTCTGTCAAGACCAATACAAAGGACATCGTCCTTTTTCTCAAAAATATTTTTCCTTGCCTGAATTTCCCTTAATCTTGAACAGTTGTTGTTTTTTAACATATATTACATTTTAGAAAATGTTATTTAAATGGTTTGACGCATTATTACTTATGGCTGACTGGGAGAAAAAATACAGGCATGCTTTAGCGGGCGCTGAAGATAAAATCAAGAATTCTAAGCCGTTTATTTGCGCTTACAACACGAATATTGATTTAGTTGCGGACTTTGGCAAATTAAGGGAATTATTTATTCCTGTGAAGATGAGCGATAAGGGCTGCATTGAAAGCCCTGAGGATTTTTTTGCCGGCCTGATGCATTGCATGAAGAAAAATATCGGCGCCGAGTGGCTGGTTAAAAACAAGAGAACGTTTGGCTGGCTGAAAAATAATTTACAGGGTGAACATAAATTAGGGGGTGATGCAGGGATAACTGCCCACATACTCTCAAAACTTGGCGCAGAAGCAATTGTTAATGTCGCGTCCCCGACTAAAGAGCAGAAGGAGCTTTTTTGCTCCGAGAACATAAAACTGCCAAGGACTGTTTCCGGCGAGAGCATGATTCATTTTATTGTTGAATACAGGAAAGGGGATTGCCTTGAGGGTGTGAGAGCAAAGGCAAATAACAGGTTTATTGCCACTTACGACCCTTTAAATTCCGGGCTGGCAATAAATGAGAGCTTTAGGAAAAGCGCCCTGAAAAATATAAAAAAAGCCGGCAAGGTATTTCTTTCCGGCTACCACCTTTTAGGAAAAAATTACAGGAAGGGTATATGTGAAAGTTTGAAACAGATAAAAACATGGAAGGAGAAAAATCCAAAATTATTCATTCATGCGGAATTTGGCGACATTGAAGACAAGGGCATAAGAACATATGTTGCTGAAAACATTTTTAATAATGTTGACAGCGTTGGTATGGATGAAGATGAATTGAGGGATATTTTAAGTTTGTATAATCCGGGGTTAGGGGCAGTTAATGCCCTGAACATTTACAACGGCGGAAAGTTTGTTTTTGAGAAATTCAGGTTAAAACGACTGAATATACACACAGAGAATTTTGCCCTGACTTTTACAAAAGGTAATCCGGAAAATGAGCAGAGTGCGCTTTTGCTCGGCGCATTAACTTCAGGGACAAGGGCGGCGACAGGCGGAAGCACTGATTTGAAAGGGCTGAAAAAAATGAACAGGACTTTGAAAGTGAGTTCTGAAGGGATGGGTGAGGAGGAACTTTTGAGAAAAAAATACAATTTTGTTGACGGCATTTACAGGGCAGAGGGTTTTAATGCTGTTTTTGTGCCGACCAAGAAAGTCAAAAACCCTGTCAACACAGTCGGGCTCGGCGATGCTTTTAATGCCGGGGTTTTGGCTGGGTTGTGAGGAAATAGAAAGTGATTTAACTTTTTCTGATGAATTATTAGTTGTTTATCAATGTTTAGACACTTTAATGGCGTGGTGGGTTATTTGATAGAAAAGTACTATTTACTATTTACAGTATTTGTTATTTTTATAATAATCATGTTTACACTAGCTATACTAAAAAAGAAATGGGTGTTTTCTAAATGGGCTAGTATGGACAGAAAAAACGCACGTAATCTTGTTATAGTAACAGCTAGCATTTCTATTTATTTGTTTCTCAGATTAATGTTTTTGTTAGGGAACCCCGAATTATACGGGTATAAAATTATTTTTTTGATAAACACAGTACTTTCTCCGGAAATTATAGGATTACTTGCTATTGTAATATATGCTTTCTTTACATATATGATGTTTACTGAAATGAGAGCTACTAGGGAAGAAGAATATAGACCTTATATAAATTTATTTTTTGAAAGTGTTGGAAGCGACATATATTTTGTAATACAAAACACAGGCAAATCAGTAGCCTGTAACATTCATTTTAGTGTATTGAAAGAAGTAAAAGATAAAAAAATATCAATTCTCCCTTTTATAAAAGAGATGATCCCTTCTTTACCTCCAATGCAGGGAATGAAAACATATTTTGCTTTTGCATTTGGAAACGAGAAAAAAATAAAAGAATTGGTTTATCAAATAAGAGTAGATTATAAAAGTTCAACCAACAAGAAATATCAGTCTATCTTTACTTTAGATTTGAATAAACATTCTGTAAGTATTTTGGGTAATTATGAAAAACTGTTATCTGACATTGGACGTGAATTAAACATGTTGAATTTTCATAGGAAGCAATAAAAATCGTAAAACTAAAAGAAAATAAAGGTCAATTTTTAAAATTCCAATAATCAAAACAAATAATATTTTTTCACAATATCATTTACTTGTTGTTAATTTAAGTCCAAAATGACCGAAAACATAACCAACGATTAAAGCGGCTATTATGCCGGAAATTGGTATAATCTCGTATCCTGCTGTTCTATATGTAAAAAACAACAAAAATAAAAACGCAATAATATTTAACCACGCTTTTTTTGAAACTATTGAAGTTATACTCATAGCTATCGCAATTATTGGTAAGATAAATGACCAAACTAAAACATTCACTTTCATCACTCCCTCTTAAAAATTATTTGTTAGATAAGTATTTAAGTATTTTTAGAATAATTTTTTAAAAGATTTGAACATATTGTGTATGCAAAGCTCAATACAGCCATACAAAGACTTATTATTGTGTATCAAATTGAAATCTTTGGTTTTTTTAATGAATTACTTATTTATTAATGTTTGAATACTTTAATATTGCGGTGGTTTTTTGAAAAAGATAATTCAAATCTCGTTAATTTTAATGTTGCTAGTTTTAGTTAGACCTGCAAATGCAGATAGCGGTTTCTTAATAGAGTGTGGTTTTGGACAGGAACTACAGCGTTGTGATATTGACGAATTTGTTATGGAAATAAATTTGTTTGAAGATAATACAGTAGAAATAAAGATAGAAGGGAAAATAACACCAGTATTTTCAAGCGATACAATTGATAATGTAGTTCTTGGTTTTCCAGAAAATGTTGAAAATGTAGAGGTTCTATCTGCTAGAGTTAAAGGTTATGAGATTGTTTTTGATGATACAAAAAAAGATGTTGTACCCTATATACCTCTTAGTTGGGAGCCTAAAAAAGGCACCAATGAATTAAAATTCAAGTTACCGATTTGGATTATTGGAGATACTAAAGAAGCGATTGAGATCAAACTAAGAATAAGTGATTATATAGATGAGGGAAGAATAAAAATATTTCATTTGGGTTTAGACAGTAGTGTTGATTCAAAATATCCAAACATTAAAATAACCTTTCCGAGACGATGGAGTTTAAATACAGAAAACCTACCTGAGAATTGGAAATACGAGGATATTGATTTGAACAATCCAACAATAAAAGTAATAAAATATACTTCAGAAAATTTCTATTCAGGAGTTAAAATAATAGAGTTAGAAGACAACTCTTATGAAAAACCAAAATCATTTTTTGAAATTGTGGGTATACTATCGTCAATTGGTGGTGGTTTATATATTATCTATCGTTTCTTGTTATTTTTGAAAAATAAAGTAATTATTGATAAAGGGCATAAAACTTCAAAAAAATAAATCTTTACTTCAAAAAACCCCCAACTTTTTTCTTCACCTTTTCTCTTTTTCTGGTTTGTATATTATACACCCTAACATATCTCTTTGAGTATACAAATCGGTTTTAACGCGCAGGTGCATTAATTGCAGGAGGGGGTAAAATGTTTGTTTCTATAGGCCATGCGTCGCTTGACAGGGTGAGAACGCCAGAGGGGGTTGCGGAAAAACAAATCGGCGGTGCTGCAGTGTATGCAGGTGTTGCCGCAACCACGCTGATGGACAGCGGTGTTGTTGCGCGGATCGGAACTGATTTTGACGCAGTTTCTCTGGAGAAGATAAAACAGGCAGGTGTTGATGTAACCGGCCTGAAAAAGACAAGCGGGCTTTCGAGCAGGTTTGATATAGAGTATGATGAGAATTTTGAAGCGCATTACTCTTATTCTAATCCAGGAGCAGGAAGCAAACTGACAAAAAAGGACATTCCGGGGGAATATCTTGAGAAAGCAACTGTTTTTCATTTGGCTCCTATGGCTCCGATAAAGCAGATAAATTTTCTGAAGCACCTCGGAGAGGAATCAGATGGCTCTTTAAAATCTGTAAATACGCACCTTTCCTATATCAAAAAATACAGAAACCAGTTCCCAAAATTAATTAAAATGTCGGATATTTTCATACTTAACGAGAGCGAGGCAATAGCGTTAACCGGAGCTTTAAGAACCGACCATGCGACAAGGATTATGGCAAAATTCAAAGACACTTTGGTAATAATCACTCTAGGTTCTCTGGGCTCAGCTATAATGCACAATGGCGAAGTCCAGTTTGCGCCGTCTGTATATAATTCCAGTCCAAGAGACCCCACCGGCGCAGGCGATTCTTTCTGCGGGGCTTTTATGGCGAGTTATGAGCAAACGCAGGACCCGATAAAATCAGCGATAGTCGGAAATGCCATAGCGTCATTAAAGAGCGAAGACAGGAGTTTTAATTCTTTAATCAATCTCAGGTTTAAGAATATAAGCCGGATATGGGACTATTTCATGTCCCGGACCCACTGCAATGGCCCGCAAAAAACAATTATGGACTACTTCAGAAAACATTAATCCTCAATAATGAATTTGTCAATCTTATCTTTTGCTTTCTCCCGTTTCTTCTGGTGCGTTTCCAGAAATTTGTTTATTTTTTCTATCAAAATGGCTTTTAATTCGCCGGTTAGCAATGCTCCGCTTTTGTAGTCGCTGTATATTTTTCTTAGTTTGTTGTCGTCCTCTTCTACGAATGTCAGGAACTGGTAGGAGACATCAATGTCAGGATTGCCGCCTTTTTTCCTGTGCTCTTCAACTGTCGGCTGTCCGCCTGAAAATGCGTATTTGTTGATTTTTGTTTTGACCTCTTCATGACTGTCTGTCAGCGCTATGTATGATTTGGGCTCTGATGAGCTCATTTTGCCCCCACCCAGACCGCCCATGAACTTGTGGTATGTTGCAGATGGTAAAATGAAGTTGTATTCTTTTTTGAACCTGTATGCTATGTCTCTTGTCAGTCTTATATGAGGGTCCTGGTCAGTGCCAACAGGGACTACTGTTGGTATTGGATTCTCCAATTGCGGGTGCAAAATGTCTGCAACCTGCGTTAAGGCGGAAATAATTTTTTCCGGAGTTAAATTTCCGTAGATTGCTTTTAGCTCATTGAATGTAACTTTTTTTGCGAATATTTTGCTCAATGTCTGATACTTTACGCTTCCTTCAGACTGGAAGTAAAAGACGCAATTTTTTGGCTTTAAACCCAATGCAATATAATTTGTAAGGTATTCCTCTATTGCGACTTTTCTTAACTCTTCCAGTGACGAGCCGCGCATTAAATATGCTTCAATGTCTGCAACAGCGACATAAACTTTTGCTCCGTGGTTCTGGAACCAGATTATTTCATCGGCAACCATCTTGTGGCCAAAGTGCATTTTTCCGGATGGCATAAGCCCTGTCATCATTACATATTTTTCTTTTTTTCTTATGGCATCAGCGATTTGCTTAAAATCGCGATGCCCGTAAATTATCCCTCTTTTCATGTATAAATTTGGCTCCGAAATGCGCTTTAACATATCTGAAAAATGCCCTATTCCGAATTCCTTTATGACTTTATTGTAATCCTCTATCCGTATTCCCGATGCCCAGGGGTCGAGTTCTACCTTCATTTTACCACATTACTATATTAAATCGTTTGTTATAAATATTTCTGTACTCTGTAATGGAAGATATAAAATGATTTTAATAGTATATAGTATTATGAAACTTTATGTTCTGGACTCAACAGTCTTTCTTGAGGGCTATGCAAAGGAGTTTATCGGAAAGCCATGCGTGAGCGTTTACGAAATTATTGATGAAGTTAAATCAGGCCATGCTAAAATTGAGCTGGAGATGGCAATGCGCTCTGGTCTTGATTTGACTGAGCCGTCCAAAGCGAGCGTGGAACGCATAGAAAAAATGAGGGATAAAACCAAGGACAAATTATCCAATACAGACATAAAACTTCTTGCATTGGCTCTGGAGTTAAAAAAACGGGAGAAGGACACGATTTTGGTTACAGATGACTATGCTATGCAGAACATAGCCAAGTTTTTGGATATAAAATACCTGTCTGTTTCTGAGAAAGGCATCAGGGAAAAATTTGTCTGGAAAAGGTTCTGCAAATCATGCGGAAAACCAACAGACAATGAAATATGCGACATCTGCGGCTCTGAGACGGCTTTTAAGCCAAGACGCAGGTAGCAGTTTACTATAAAAACTTTATAAAACTTACTTCCCATTCTATTTAACTTATGATTGTTGAACGTTTGTTGTTTTTGTTTTTCATGTGCATTGTAATCCGGTGCATAAAGACTATACAGAATATAACCCAAATAGAAGGCCATAAGTTAGCTACGGCTGTGCTTATATCTCTTGAAACCCTTTTCTTCCTGCTGGTTTTCAGGGATGTTATTGTCGGGGACATAACTCCTCCCATTGTTGCGGCAGTTGTTGGCGGCTACATTGTCGGGTATTATTTCGGCGCATTTATGGAAGACAGGATGGCTCTTGGGAAAGTAATAGTTACAATAAAAATTGCAAAAAAACACTCTAAAGAGCTTTCAAAAACACTGCGTAAAAATGGATTTATATTCATACAATCAAAGAGGTACTACAGCCACAAAGGAAAACTCAGGAAGCTGCATCAGGGCGTTATTTATAGGAAGGAACTGCCCAAGCTTAAAGGAGTTCTCAAAGATTTTAACATAGTTGCAACTGTAGAGCCCATTAAAACCACATTTGGCAAGAGGATTATAAGTTCTAAGGATTATGTTGAGTCGCAGAAATAGAGAGAGGGCTGATGTGCAAAGCCCCATCTAATCAAATTATTAAAGATTAAGTTCTAAGTTAGAATTATGAAACTATCTTCTATTCCTTATTATATTTCTATTTTTCTCTTGTGGCTTTCTATAATCCTGCTTGTATGGGGTGGCGAATCTTATGAAAGCAGGGCTTATGTTTATGCTGTGTTGAGCATCTTAAATCATGTGGGTTATAAGATTCTGAATAAGAAGTCTCTTTAAGTTTACAACACACAAAAACCGAAAAGTATATATATAACTTATGCACATTTATCATATAGGCCATTAAATGCTATCCTTATACACCCCTCTAGAACAAGAAATTGTTTCTTACGGGATGGCATATGAGATCACCCCCTCTTAATGGACTTTGAGAACTTAATCTGGGATGACTCCGGGAACAACGGAGGACCTATATTCTTTATATTTTGGGATATGAAATCGAGTTAATTTCTAAGAATGTATTTAAAGCAGTTATGAGTAGTTTTAACTATGGCGGCTTTGGAGCAATTAGAAAAAGAAGTTAAGAAAATAAAAGAAAGAAATTGCAGGGTTGAGTCTGATAAAGCATGGGAAACCAGCTATGTTCGGAGGTTTTTGCTTATAGTGTTTACTTATCTGGCAATTGGATTCTATCTTCAGGCAATTGACATCCCACGACCATGGTTGAATGCTATTGTTCCTGCAGTTGCATTTATGCTGTCAACATTAACTCTGCCTATTTTCAAAAAATTATGGTTAAAATACGCATATAAGAATTAAGCACTGTCAGTTATAGTGTTATATTTTACAAGTAGTGAATCATCGAAAGATTTATAAAATTAATGTTTGTACTACTTGATAAGGTGAATAAAAAT
>DAOVKX010000085.1 GCA_030631505.1 Candidatus Nanohaloarchaea archaeon | reverse complement strand
CATGAAAACCCCGAAAGTTGTGATATTTGCAATCTTTTGAATGTCTCCCAGAAAAATAAACAGGGAGGAAAGCACCATAGCTACAAAAACCGAGACCCACGGAGTTCTGGTTTTTGAATGAACTCTTGAGAATATTCCGGGCAACGCCCCTTCATTGCTCATCCCGTAAAACATCCTTGAAATTACTATCAGAATTATAAGAACTGTGTTAGCCGTCGCAAACAGGGCAATTACAGACAGTACAAGATAAGATGTGCTGCCAAGCGCAACTGCTGCGGCATCTGCCATAGGCGCAGGGGAATCTGCCAGAACCTGCCATGGAAGCAAGCTGACAACAGAAACCGAAACGAGCATATAGAGTATCGTTGTTACTATAATCGAGATGATAAGCGCCTTTGGAACCGTTCTCCTCGCGCTTTCCGTCTCCTCTGCTATATTCACAATGTCCTCAAACCCTATATATGCAAAGAATATAATAACAGCAGCGCTCATAATCCCTGAAAATCCATGAGGCATTTCAAAATAATTAACTGAGCCCAGATGCCCCATACCAAGCAGAATGATTATCGCCAGGCCTGAAAGTTCAATTAATGTAAACAGGATATTCAGTTTCACAGACTGGTCTATGCCAATAAAGTTCACAACTGACATGACAACAATCAAGCCAACGGCAACCCATATCGCAGGAAAGCCAAACAGATTATGAAAATAGCCGGCAAAGCCAAGAGCCACTGTGGACACAGCCAGGATAGTCGTGTAAAGCATAGTCCAGCCGACCAGAAAAGCCAGCAGGTTGCTCCTGAATGCTTCCTTTGCATAAACATAAGCAGCAGCAGCCTTTGGATACATTGATGAAAGCTCAGCATAGCCAAGGCCTGTCAAAGTAGCAATAACTGCTGCAATAAGAAAACTAATCCAAAAGGCATTTCCACCAAGACCTGCAGCAACACCAATCAGCGCATATATGCCCGCACCGAGGATTATGCCAATGCCATACATGGTTGCTTCAAAAAGGTTGATATCGCGTTTAAGTTTTGGCTTTGCTCCCGGCTCTGTTTTCATAAGAACTAATTAGAATCAAGCGGTTTATATTAATATGCAGAAAAAGATGTCAAGAGCGGAAATCGAGTATCTTATTCTCAACCAAAAACCTTTTTATTATCTCAAAAATTTTCTTGTGTCCCTTTGTATTATAGTGCAATTCATCCTGTAATAATTCTGGATAATTTAGTTTCTTTAATTCATCAAATATCTCAACAAAATGAACTTTATTCTCTTCGCATACTGATTTTATTATATCTTTATATTTTTGAATATCTTTAATGTTATAGGTTTCTGTCTCTGACCATTGTACAAAGTCAGGATAGATTGGAGGAAGACCAATAAAAATAATGGTCGATGGATGTCTTTTTGCTCTTTTAATCAATTCTGCAATATTCTTTCTGAATTTGTCTGGGCTTACTGCTGAGTTTCCATTTATTTTTCTTGAGTCATTTATACCTATAGAAAATATGATTGCATGGGTCTTTTCATTTTTTAAATATGCTTTCGATTCTGCATCAAATCTGTCCAATATATCATCTGTTGTATTTCCTGATATGCTTAAATTGTAAGTTAGAATAAAATTTGGTAGATTTGTTATATTCTTTTTATCTATAATTTTTCTTAGTCTTTGAACCCCAGCCTCCCTCTAAATCCCATACTCCATATGAACCGCTGTCTCCAAAAACTAAAATCTGTGCCATAATAATTAATTAAATCAGCAATTTTATTAATGTTTCTGAGTTGCTGTAAGAAACTTATTTTAGATAAGATTTTATATTTTTAAGTGAGATGAATTTCATTTTCTTTCCTTCAAAAATTTTAGGATTAACATCCATAAAACCGTAAACCCATACAAAATCCCATCCATATTCCTTTGCAACAGCATCCCTTTCAAGGTTATTTCCAAAATAAACCGCGTTTTCAGGTTTTATTTTCAAACGCTTAAGAACTATCTGGAATAATTTCTTTGAGGGTTTTTCTACGCTACTCTCAGCAGAAACAACAAAAGCATCAAACTTTAGCCCGCTCTTTTTCCATAAATTTAAATATAGTTTTTTAGCCTGAAAACTATTGTCCGATAAAACAGCAATTTTATAATTATGCTTTTTAAGAAGATTTACAACAGATACAAATTCCTTGCCTGATTTTTCTTTTGTATAATGCCTTTTTAATTTCGTCCAGTACAATTCCTGCATTTCAACTGATAATTTTTTGGCATTGAGAGTCAATCCTAATTTATCCAGAGCCATTTGCATAATTTTTGGTTCTCCTTGAGCATGAAACATATGCAATTCATGATATTTGTCCATCTCAAGATAGGTTTTTACAAAAGAATTTGGAAGCTTATGTTTCCTTCTTAAATGTTCAAGGTTTTCAGTTTCGAATTTTGTAGAAGGTTCTATACAATCCCCTATATCAAATACGAATGCTCCAATGGTTTTCATAAGAATTATTTAAGGCACGTTGGTTTATATCAATGTTGATTAACCAACCACAACTTTCACTTTTCCACAGACAGAGCATTTATATCTCTGCCTGAATTTTCCGTCGCCAAAACCCTGCGGCCCCATAAATTTCTCGTATTTATGCAGACCAAGAAAACATTTTATTCTATCAAAGCTCATGGAATCACTTTTACTCTACATATTTATTTACACCCGTCCCTTATTTAAGCATGCTTTCTTTGCCTAATGTTTTCATACTTGGCGCAGTTCAGGGCATAACAGAATGGCTGCCTATAAGCAGCCAAGGGCACATCGCTCTGATAATGCTGAGCGTCTTTAAAACGCCGGTTGAAGAAGCGCTGAATCTTTCAATATGGCTGCACATAGGCACCTTGCTGGCTGCTGTTTGTTATTTCAGAAAAGATATAAGAGAAATACTGAAATCGCCGGATAAAAACAGGAATTTAATCAGTTTTTTGGTAATCTCCACAGTTATAACAGGAATGCTCGGCTATTTTATCTACACATTTATTGAACAAAATGCTGTGCTGATAACGCAGGGCGAGTATTTAATGGCAGGAATCGGGTTTCTTTTGATTGGCACTGGCTTATTGCAGAAATATGCAAAGGGAATGCAGCATAAAAACATACAGAATCTGCGGGCAAATGACAGTATTTTACTGGGTTTTTTTCAGGCATTCTCAGCTATTCCAGGAATAAGCAGGTCAGGGATAACCACCTCACTACTGTTGTTAAGAGATTACAAAGCCAAAGAAGCGTTGAAATTATCCTTTTTAATGAGCATTCCTGTTGTTCTGGCAGCAGAAATCGGTCTGGGCTTGACAAAAGGCATAAATTTTGATGCCGCGACCTCAATTGTCGGCGCATCGACATCCTTTGTTTTTGGTCTCTTGTCAATTGGCTATTTAATGAAAATTGCGCAAAAGATAAAATTCTGGAAATTCTGCATTTTAATTGGCATAATCAGTTTTGTTCCTTTGGTTTTAAGTTTAGTTTAAATTAAAGAAATAATAAAAAGAAGCGGGTGTCTAAGAAGATTTATGGGAAAGGTACATTATACTCGTCTTTCCTCTCACCTTTTTCTGCATAAAACATTAAACTGACCATTTCCACATTGGTTTCAATTGGTAGAATCTCTGATTTTATAGCAGCATTTTTTGACATAAGTTTTTTACCATCTTTTGAAAAGATTCTTTCTATATGTCCTACAACGTCTTCATCTAAGAGTATAGGACATCTTTCTTTGCAGCCACCCTCAAAAGTGTAACTTCCAGTAGAAACTCTCTCTCCAAATTGTTCTCTAAGATACTGAACGAAGTGAGGGAATTCTCTTTCTGATATTGCATCAATTGAATTTGTCATTTTTATTCACCT
>DAOVKX010000025.1 GCA_030631505.1 Candidatus Nanohaloarchaea archaeon | reverse complement strand
ACCCATATGGCTTGCTGAAAGAAACTGCTGCATATTGTATACCCTCGTCACTGAGGTCAAATGTATTATCCGGATTGACTGAATCTGCATAAGCCAGATCATAAAAGATTTTATGCCCCGCTTCACAAATTTCATCAATAACTTGTTGGGGAATTATGTTTCCGTCCCTTGCTGACGGGTTCGAAATGAAGTACCGGCCGGGCTCAATATCTGACGGCTCTGTCCGTTCAGGATTTATTTCAATAGTCTCTATGTGTTTAGGTCCCGATTCTGACTTATAACCTCTTGTTTTTCCGACAAAATCATATCCTTCATACTCTCCCTCTAAAGTGTAAACTCTTTCCTCTCCCTGTAACAATAAGTGCGTTAGTATCTCCCGTATCCCTTCTTCTGAACCTGCTGTGGGATACCTGTAAGGAAACCCGTCAAGACCCTTTAATGTTGATTTATGTTTTTTGACGTATTTTTCAAGTATTGGTTCATGCATCCTGTCCATTTCTTCAGGCGGTTTCAAAAAGTGGGACAGGTAGCCCTCTCTAAAGGAGTCCTCTATTGCCCTTAACATGTCCTTATCCTGCTTAAGCCGGGAAACTATCCTGTCATCTGTACTCATTTCCAGTTTATCCATAAGTGAAGGCAGCATAGTTTCCAGCAATGCCTTCTTAACTTCAGGGAACATGTAACTATACACAGTCTTTAAAGCTTTCAGTTCGCTCATAATATCCTACCTCCCTTGACATTTTCCCAGCTGGTTGTCAGCCATCCCTGCGGAAAAAATATTAACTGCCTTATTTCCTCTTTCCCTGAATCATACGTTAAACCTGTTGTGAGGCATACATTTTGTTCGTCAACCTCATAAACAACAGCGCCATGAGGAAGCACATCGCATTTGGTTCCTTCTTTTTCCAAAAAATCGCTGATTTCCCTTAATTTTTCATCACCCAGTTTATGTTTATCTACATATTCTGCAGTTTTTCTTGAAATGAAGGAATCTACAGGTTCTTTAGGCCTGTCTGCAGTCCTCAAAGTCAGTTGAAAAATATCATTTTCTTTGGCAAAGTCGATCAGGTTCTGGACCTCTTCAACACTGTCTATATAATTCTCCAGCATCACGCAGGAAAGCCGGGCGTTTAAACCTCCCGAATGAATTTTTTCAATGAATGTTTCCAAATCATAATGTTTTTCGTTCTTTGACCTGAACATTTCCTTATTTTTCCGGTCATTGTAGTGGTAGACTGAAACAGCTATAACATCCAGTCCAAGGTCTTTCCATACTCTAAGAAACTCATTGTAAAGCTTGCCACCACTGGCTATGTTGCATCCATCTGTCTGAAGTTCTCTTCTGTCAAACTGCCTGTCCTCGATTTTATGCAGGTATTTCGTGATTTGATACGGAAATAAAGTTGGCTCGCCTTTCCCGGTAATCAATACGTTTTCCGCACCATGGTTCAAAGCAATTGTGGTTGCTTTCTCAAATTTCTCCCAATCAACCTCAGGTTCCTTATAACCAATGCCATAATCAGGAGTCATTTTAGAAATACAAATAGGACAATCGTTTTCACATGCTCTGCTTCCTGCAATTATTGTGTAAGTTAGCGCTTTCATTCGTCTCACCTTTTAAGGATAAGTATCTATTCCAAACCAATTGATTTAAAACGAGACAAAACAGGCAAAAATTGCCATCTGCTTCCTGATTAATGCAACAAATACCTCAACCGCTTTTGGTTTATCATCCGGTTTCTTAAAATGTATTAAGGTGATAAAAATGAATAAACCAAAGTCCGGATTCGTAAATGAAGAAAACATGTGCCTGTTCAAGGACTATTACGAAGACACAATGGGGAGGGCAGACCTTGAGCAAAAAAACAACTCAACAATTACTGAAAATTATTTTGTAAGGAAAATCCCCCAGGGGGAATATCTCATAACTGCAGGTCTGGAGCAGGTTATGCACTTTGTAGAAAATCTTCATTTTCCGGATGACATTCTGGACTGGTTTAGCGAAACTTCCGGCAAAGACCTAAGTGAAGAGTACATAGATTATCTCAGGGACTTCAGGTTTGAAGGAGATGTTTCTGCGATTCCGGAAGGCACTCCAGTTTTCCCAAACGAACCAATAATCAACATAACAGGCCCTTCAATAGACGTTCAGCTTATTGAAACTTATATTCTGAATGTCATGAACTTCCAGACCCTGATTGCCACCAAAGCGTCCAGAGTCAAGAATGCTGCAAAATCCGGTGAAGCTTTTTTTGAACCCAAAGAAGAAAAAAGCTGCCTTGACTTTGGCGCAAGGCGCGCACACGGAAGGGACGCCGCAGTGCTTGGCGCAAGGGCATCATATGCAGGAGGTATGGACGGCACTTCTCTGGAGCTGGCGGGATACCTCTTTGGCATACCTTACTCAGGAACCATGGCTCACAAATTCATCCAGGACAGGCAGGAAGAAGGCAAAAGTTTCCAGGAAACAGAATTAAAAGCATTCAGGGAATACGCAGAGATTTTCCCGGAAAAAACCATACTTCTGATAGACACCTACAACACCATAAAAGGAGCGGAAAACGCCTGTATAGTGGGAAAAGAACTGGAAGAAAAAGGTTGCAGATTAAAAGGCATCCGGCTGGATTCCGGAAACCTGTTGGATTTAAGCAAAAAAGTCAGGAACATACTGGATTCCCAAAATCTGGATTATGTAAAAATAGTTGCAAGCAGCGACCTGGATGAATTCCTGATAGAAAAAATGCTCAACAACGGAGCGCCAATCGACGGCTTCGGCATAGGAACCAGATTAATTACCGGGGCAAATTACAACCCATTAACAAAGGAAGGAGGCGTTTCTGCCCTGCCAGGAGTATATAAGCTCTGTGAAAAACTTGACGGAGACAAAACAATTGCTTCAATGAAATTAAGCGACGATAAAGCAAAAACAACCCTTCCCGGAAAAAAACAGGTATACAGGGTTCAAAGCAGTGAAAACTACGTAAAAGACATAATCGCTCTTGAGGGTGAAAAATTAGAAGAAAATTGCGAAGCCCTGCTTGTTCCAATAATGAAAAAAGGAAAACCTGTTTATGATTTTCCTGAAATGCAGGAAATAAGAGCGAATGCGCTGGAAAAACTTGAAAAACTGCCGGAGAAATACAAAAAATTGAATGGTAGCGAAAAATATCCCGTAGAATTAAGCAGGGGGCTGAAAAACACGATTGATGAACTGAGTGGGAAGTAGGTCAGGAAGTTTTTTGCGAAGCAGGCTAAAAGTCCACAGGATAGGATTTCCGTTCAATCCAGAAAGCGAAGCTACAGAAAAACATTAGTTTTTCTTGTATCCAAATAGCTTATTATAATCTTTATGATCAACTATATTTAGAACAAATAAAAAGATTTCAATCTTATTTCCTTCAATAGTATAAATCAGTCTCCAATAATTTGATAATTCAACCCGATATAGATTTTGAATACCTATGTCTCTCAATGACTTAGGGATTATTTTTTTAGCAATTGGATCTCCGAACTGAGGATTTTCTTTAAGAATTTCCTTCATTCTTTCTATTGAATTTAGAATGCTTTTAGATTCTTTATCGTTTCTCTTTTTCAATTCAAGGTAACTGTCCTTTGCTTGATTCTTAAGTAATATTATAACTTCTTTATCGAAATACTTTTTAAATCTCCAAAGTATTTTCCATCATCTTTTTTAGATGTTCGGGTTCAGAATATATCCATTGTATCCCTTTAGGGCCATATATAATTTTTCCGCTTCTGAAAAGATACTCCAATATAATCTTCAATGTTTGATGCATGATTTGTTTTGGTAAATTCTGTTTTAGCTCAGAAATTTTAATAGGTCTGTCTCTATTTTCTTTTAGAAAGTCTTCTACCATGAGAACTGTGTTCAGGTTGGGATACCTTTTAGTCTTATGGTCTTTTTTTTCAATCATTTCATTATTAGTAAATTCAAGTTCTGGCATTTTTATCACTTATTTATATCAACTGATACTTATAATGTATCAATAATTATATATATGTTTCGATTTATTTTAACATATGGCATTAAACAAAGTAATTTTCGAAGAAAATTATTTGGACGTAGAACTCTGCAAGGTTTCGTAGTCTTTTAATGCTTGTTATGTTCCTCCAAACGAAACGAGGAGAAATTCGGGCAGACGCGAGGCACTAAGCTTTATATATTTTTAGTGCCACTATCAAGTATGGAAATATATTTTGGCGGGCAAATAATTAAGGAAAAACGAGGAGACCTGGCAGCAATAATCACAGGTAAAGAAGATCCTGACGGTATCGGTGTTTTTTTATATCCTATCGGCTCTGATGATTATCTTCATATAACCAGTGTTAGAAGCGTAAAACACCCAATAGAAAGAGCATACATAGGCATCAATTCAGAAACAGGGGATTTAATCGCCTCAAAAGGGGATTCCCTAGAAAAAGGAGAAGCAACGTTTGATGAGGTAGACAACTTGGTTATTATCTCCCATTTCTTAAAGTAAAATAAAAAAAATCGCCTGAAATCTATTTCCAAGGCAACGATTTTTAGTCTTCCCAAGTGAATTATATCCGCAGCAAGCTGCGGGGCATTGAACCCACTTGGGAATAAACGACATTTTTCTCTTACCCTGTTTGATTTAATATAACCTATGCGATTAAGTGAAGTTTGCCTTTGGCAAATTTTGGTGAGCGCAGTGCAACGAACGAAACTGTATATTCACTATTAAGTCATCCGACGATTGAAAGGAATAGAGTGCAGCGTGACCAAGCAACGAAATTGCGAAAGAGTCACAAATGGCGCGTTAATTGGAAAATAATGAGGCACACGCGTTTCAAAGATTTATAAAGTTTGTTTCTACTCTAAAGTTATGGCAGAAAGAAGAGAGTTCCCTCTTGTTGTTTGGGAAGGAACAGAAGAATTTAAGCAAGAATATGAACAAGCCAGACAACGATTTAGAGATATAAGTGAAAACTTGTATGGTAGAGGTTTTAAATGCACAGCTCTTGGTAATTTGAGAATGGATAGTGAGGGATATCCAGAAGTGTGGTTAAATGATAATAAACCATGTTATGGGAGTTGTAAAACTGAAGATGCTATTAAATCTGCGTTAATGTATGGTGATACTGGTTGGTGGACCTTAGATGAACTAGAACAATTCGCAGAGGGAACGGGCCCAATTTTTGAAAGAGCTATGTGGGATTTGGGGTATAAAAGAAATAAAAGAGACCCGACAAAATGGGCACAAAAAAGAAAAGATGACGGAAGACCGCAATTTAACAGACAAAAACAAATAGAAGAAATTGCTGGAGAAGAATTAGAAAGATTAAATCAATTATGGGCTTTCCCGAACGAGAGTGCAGGAGTGGGTAAAACTTATAATATTCAGGTAGGGAAAAGAGGTATGATTTATGTGGCTTTAAAAGTAAATCCTTTTGCCGGGACTACTACTGAAACTTTATGGATGTTAGGGGACCAAATAAGAAACAGAGGGCATATTGCAAAACAACAGGAAGGATTTTATATTGATGCAAAAAATGTGCGATTATCAGAACAAGAAGGAATTTATATTAAAGCAGTTAAGCCAGATGCAAGCTATGCTGAATGTATTTGGCCTGTTCAAACGCCAACAGAAAAAATCTATGATTTGGCAGAAGATTTGGTTTCCAGAGTTAAGTAAGTATGCACTCCTAAAAAAAGAAGAGTATTCTAAGCGTCATTTTGTGATTGAAATCAATGTATGTGATTATGAGATGTTTTTGTGAAGCAAAAATCCCGAAGCGTTTTTAAATTACTCAAATTATTAAATACTATCTGAGGGGTCTATATTCAAGAAAAGGGCAAATTAGTTTATCTTCCATTTTTTTGGATGATACCTAATACTACTTTTTACAGATACTTCATTACAATGGTGAGAATCTTTTTCATGCACTTGACGAGATTTGCTTATATGCATCGCTCTTAATTTTCCAGAATTGCCAAAGTGATTCAGAACAAACCACTTTTCATCACCTTCGTAACTGATAGGAACCTCGACTGTCTTAACTTTCTCCATACTCAGTAACTACTCCTTCATCTTCAAATTTAATCATTATGTCTCCTATTTGCTGTATAGGTAATCTTGTTTTTGAATGTAAATCTATAACATCAATCTCTTCAATCTTATTATCTTTAAATTGTTGAATTGTATCTCTTAGAATTTCCTTAGCTGCCTGATAAGATACATTAATAGTAAAATTATCTTTTTTTAGATTCTGAACTTGCTTTTCTAATACAGATATTTTGGATTTAATCTCTTTAGTCAATATTCTTTCAGCTACTTTTTCAAATATTTTATCTGGAATAAATATTTCTCGCTCTCTTTCCACTATTGAAGCACCAGCGGACTCATCTCTAATCCACAAGTTATCTTTCCATGGTTCCTTTTGAATACTTTCAAGAGTCATTTTAACACCCTATCTAAATTTTCTTTCCTGTTTGATGTAATTATAACAACATTATCCTTGTAATGATCTGGACTAGGATGCTCAAATCTAATAAAATCTGCAGCGCCTAACTGTATAATTATTCCTTTTTTACTCTCTTTCACAGGAGTCTCTTTTTGTTTAGGAATTAACATAAGTCTAATGTCTGCAACAACTATATCTTCATACTCTTTACCAAGTTTTTCAGTTAATTCCTTCAAAAAATCTTTTTTCAAAAGTTCTTTAAGATTCATTCCTTTAGCCAAAACTTGAGTCCTAGAAATATCTGATAATTTATCTAAATATGTCATATTTAAAGATAATAGACAATCCTATTTAAATATTTTGCTAATTTGTCCTTTTCTTTTTTTGAGCAATCCAAAAATTGCACATAAAATGCGAATATGTGATTTCCATCAGTTTTTCCGTATATTCGTTGTTATACGAGCCGAATGATAGTGAGAGTGCAACGTGCCGACCGAACGAAGTAAGAGGGCTTTGGGACGGCGAACGTCATTTAACATACTTCTTAACAACATTCAAGCATTCTTCACAATTTTCCCAAGAAAAAAACTTCTTGCTTTAATCTGGAGTGAGCCCCGTCCATCAAAAGAATCAAAAACTCCTGGAAACCAAAAGTTATTTATATATATTTATATAATAGTATATATAAACTTATATAAATGGTGATTGAAATGCAGAACTTGGAAGTTATACATTATCCAAATTTGAAAACAGTATTAATGATAGAAGATGTTCTAAAGAAAGCTAACGGGCTTATGACAAGAGAACAGCTAAAGAAGGAATTACCTACTAAGATAATGCACCAGACTTTGAATGTTGTCCTAAAATATTTAGAAGATAGTGGGAAGATCTTAGATGGAAGAAAAGGGATATTGTGGATATACAACCCAAGCCCTAAACTGGATAAAGCAATAAAAGAAGGACACTAAAAATTTTCAATTTTTAAGGGATTTGTCGTTGCCCTAGTATTTCTCTTGATTATATTAATTATTGCGAAGCAGACTATCTGTCCCGTAGGATGGGGGTTCCATTCAATCCAAAGAGCGAAGCAGTACATCAAGAACAAGAATTAAAGGGCACACTTATTTTGGAAATCTTTATATTATTAAGAGTTTTCTTAAGTATATATGGCTAATAATATTATTACTGTAGGTTTTGAGGTTCCAGGAAATTCGAATAATTATGTAAGATTACCATCAAAAAAATCTTTGTTGGACGCAGACATAGTTATTTTTCGACCTAACTTTAGTGAGTTTAGCACAACATATGAAAAAGCAGATTCTGGATTGCCTCAAGTTACAAAAGAGGATTCACGCAAATTAATTGAATCAATTACACATTGGAAGGAAGAAATAATTAATGCAATAAAACATGGTAAAACTGTCTTTTATATATTGCAGAAATATGAGAAGTGTTCTGTTTATACTGGACAGACCACTCATTCAGGTACTGGGAGAAGTTTAAAAACAATTAATTATGTTTCTGAGGTAGATAATTATTCATATTTACCTATTAAGTTAACATTACATCATTCAGAAGGTTCAATTATTAAAAAAGGAAAAGATTTTAATTTAATTTCTGAATTTTGGAATTTCTTTAAAGACAATCTTAGTTACTCAATGTACCTTGAAAATTCAAAAGTTAAACAACTTTTAATAACTAAAACTGGAAATAAAGTTGTAAGTGCAATTTATCCATTAGAAGAAGGACATCTAATTTTATTGCCAAAAATTGATTATGATTCTGAAGAATTTACTGATGAAAATGAAGACGGCGAGGCATATTGGAATGCAGAAGGTGTGGATTTTGGTAAGAAATTTATGAATTCAATAATCAATATCCATAAACAAATCAAGGAGTCTGGTGATAGAACTCCTGCTCCCAAGTGGGCAAATGAAAATCAGTTTTTATTAAAAGTTGAAGAAACGATTAAAAATAAATTGAAAAACCATAAAGAATCAATAAAAAAACTTCAAAATGAAATTGATGAATTAGATAAACAGTTAGTAAAAGATACTGTAATTAAGGGTTTATTGTATGAAACAGGTAAGCCATTAGAAAAAGCGATTATAGAAGCTTTAAAAATTCTTAGATTTAAAGTTGAGACTTTTGATGATGGAGATTCAGAATTTGATTCCGTTTTTACAAGTCAAGAAGGCAGATTCTTGGGTGAAGCAGAAGGAAAAGATAATAAAGCAATTAATATTGACAAACACTCTCAACTTGAAAGGAATCTATCTGAAGACTTCAATAAAAATGATATTGAAGAATATGCCAAGGGTGTTTTATTTGGTAATGCTGAAAGACTTAAACCAATTAAACAGAGAGGAGATTTTTTTACCAAAAAATGTTTAACAGCATCAAAAAGGATTAATACTGCATTAGTTAGAACTCCTGACTTGTTTGTTGTTACTAAAAAGATTTTAGAAACTAAAGATGAAGATTTTGCAAAAAAATGTCGCTTAGTAATATTGAATACAAAGGGAGATATTGTAAATTTCCCATCAGAATAATTATTAAATAAGTGCACCTCCTTCGATTTTTTAGCCCTCCTTCTTGATTGAGTTTAACATCAGGATTTACCGAATTTGCCGAAGGCGAGGAATTTGAGTGAAATGAGGCCGGGCGGAGACCTTTAGAGTGGGGACCTAATTTTGGAATCGGTAAATCCTTGTTAGCCGAACCGACCCCTATGTAGTGTGGAGGTAATATGATGCAAAGACAAAAGATTTTTATAACTTAGGTCAATTACTATTGTTATGGATAGGAATAAATTCATAGAAAGATTAAATGAACTAATAGAAGAAGGTGGAGAATTAGCAAATAAAAGTTTACCTGTACGTCGTTGCAAACCTCTAGCTTATGACATTCCTCATTATGTAAAGTGTCATTCATGGTGGTTAAGTTCTTTAAATTTAATAAGATCTTTTTTTGGTCAAGAACATCATTTTTTTACTAATTTTAAAAATGCTAGTGGTAGATGGCAACAAGTAGTAGTAGTATCAAAAGATATTAAACAACCAATCCGGTATCCAAAAGAAGATATGGCTAAAGCCTATGCTGTATTATCATATATTAAAAAAGAGTTTGAACTTGGCCTAATCGCAGATGCTAAACATTTATATGAAGCAGATTTATTTTCAAATTTATTAGACCAAGCATTTGAATTAGTTGAAAAAAACTACCTCATTGGAGCGGCAGTTTATTGTAGATTAATTATTGAAAATTTCATTAGCGATTTATGTAGAATTAAAGGAATTGAATTAGAAGACAAAGAAAAATTAGCTTCTAAATTAGTTAAGTTAAGAAAGAAAGGGGTATTTGATCTTCCTACAGAACGGTTAATTCAAGGAAAATATGATATTGGTTCATATGCGGTTCATGGAAATGAAGAATTTAAAAAATATACAAAAGAAGATATTCTTGACCTTCTTCAAACTACAAGGGATAAAATCTTAGTCATCAGATAAATCCTTTGTTTTGAGTAATATTTCACTTAACACAATCACACCAAGACTTTAGTTATGATGTAATACTACAGAAAATAAAACAACTCCAACTCTCACTTCACACTGTACAAATCCTGCCGTGTGTCTCTTAAAGAAGCTCTTTTGGCAATCAGCTCCTTATTCAAAAGAATGTTAAGGGCATGCCTTACTGTTCGCGATGGAAGGGACGACTCATCAATTATTTCTTTTTGGGTCAAAGTCCCTTCATAATTTAAAAGCTTAAAGAGGAATTTGGCGCTTGGAGGCAAACTTTCAATGTCTTTTTCGTAAATGTTTATTTTCTTTTTTAATTTGCCTGTTAAAGAAGAGAATTTTTCCTCGCCGAACCTGACAAACAAAGCGTCTTTTTCTGCCTTTTCAATTAAGACCACGCTCTCGTTTAATTTGAATCTTGCCTGTCCGTCAATAATGAGTTCACAGCCGGTGCCGCATGATATGTTGTCAATTGCAATTTTGCTGGCGTTGGAAAGAACCACAGGCCTTGAAGACTGGTTAATTGATGTGACCGGCGTAATCAGCATTGTTCCTGACTTCGGGGCAAGTATAGGCCCTCCCGCAGACATCGAGTGGCCTGTTGAGCCCGTTGGCGTTGAGATTATAACACCATCTGCCCCGTCTCTCCATACTAATTCATCATCAATCTTTAACGTATATCTCATCAAGCTCGCTGCTTTTTTCGAGAAGATTCCCAGTTCGTTTAATGCAGGAGCTATGCATTTGCTGTTGATTTTTGCAGAAATCCTGTTTCTTCGTTCTATACTGTACTCTTTATTTTTTATCCTGTCAACAACCTTCCTGAACTGGTATGGCTCTATTTCTGTAAGAAAACCCACAGAGCCGGTATTAACTCCAAGGACAGGAATTTCTTTTTTGGATAATCTGCTGAATGTGCGCAATATAGTTCCTGCATCGCCGGTGGCAATTACCATTTCAGAATCTGCTTTTTCTATTGGCTTTGCATTGGAACAGACCCCTTTCAATGTTGTATCAGGCACAGCTTCAAAGCCGTTCTTTTTCAGTAGCTTCAGAATTTTCCGGGTTTCATTTACTGACACTTCGCTCTTCGGGTCGCAGACCAGACTCACTTTCATTTAAACCTTATCTCTCTCAAGTTTTTTCATTATCTCTGTCCTCTGCTGGCTCTTTTTTTTCAGGACCATCCTTTCAATATCATCCATGATTTCCTCAATTAAGGTTAATGCGCTCCATCCTTCTCTTTCAATAGAAAATTCACTTATCTGCGTGAACAGCCGGCAGTTGAAAGAGAATCTTTTCCTTTCTCCGTCGACATCAAATGCTTTTACATGAAGGTGCAGTTCACCAATTTCAGTGACCTTGCTTATTTTTTCAAGGGCTATTTCAATATGTTTTGCAATCCCTAAGTTCTCTGCCACCCCGGATGTCAAACCCGTAATCTGCACATTGAATTTTTCCATAAAACCACCTTTTATAAAAATCCTCCTAAAATGTTCCCGAATGTGGCAAATATATAAAACTGCATTGCCCTGCTTATAACACTTGCTATGAAAAAATGAAACTTGTTTAAACCTGTCACGCCAGCCGAAATTGTGAACACTTTAAACGGCAATGGTGAAAGGCCCGCAAGCGCAACAGCATAAATGCCGTATTTGGCAAACCAGCAGTCCACCCGTTCAACATGTTCTTCACTGAACAGCCATACCAGAACAGGCCTGCCTCCGCGTCTGCCAAGATAATATCCTATAAAAGCGCCAAGGACAGACCCTATAGTCGCAACAATGACCACGCCATTCACACCAGCCCCGAAAGCAGTGGCAGTCGTAATTATTATCGCCGTCGGAACAGGGAAAATAAAAGACTCAATCATGGAGAAAAAAAAGACGCCTAAAAGGCCATGTGACTCTATGGATGTCCTTGTAAATTCTATCAGGGACTCAAACATGAAATGCACCATTTTAAGACTTCGCTTCTTCTGCCGCTATCTCAAAATCCTCCACAGAATATTTAAACTCAGCGTCTCCTTTTAGTTCTTTTCTTTTTTTCAGCACCTCTCTTGCCAGAATCCAGTAAACCAGCGCTATTGCCTTTCTTCCCTTATTGTTCATCGGGATAATCAGGTCCATATATTTCGGGTCGTTGAACGTGTCGCAAAACCCGATTATTGGTATATTTGATTTGAACGCTTCTTCAATAACCTGCCTGTCTGAAAAAGGGTCAGTTATAAGAACAACCTTTGGCTCCAGATAATGCTTGTCATTTGGGTTTGTCAGTGTGCCCGGCATGAACCTTCCATACATGCCTATTGCCCCACCTATAGCTTCGGCGAATACCTTCACCGGCCTGTACCCGTTTTTCTTCCTGCTTGCAACCAGAATTTCCTCAGGCGCATACATTGACAAAAGTTTGGCAGCACTTCTGATTTGTTCATCTATCTTCTGAACATTAAAAACAGCCAGTCTGTCGCTCCTGATTTTGTAAATATATTTTTCCATTGGCTTTAACCTCTGCTTCATCCCTATATGAATGCCACTGGAGAGGTACGTATTCAAAGGAACTAACGTT